>JAHDGP010000255.1 GCA_020627525.1 Bacteroidota bacterium | reverse complement strand
ATTTTATAAATGGCTTTTAAATATTTGTATTTGGGTTCTAATTCATAAAGTAGATGATTTAATCCAATAGCAGCTTCTATATCTTTGTTTTTATAATTGTTTAAATAATATTTTGCTTCTTCAGAACCATATAAAGACTTTAGTTTTTCAGCTGCTGCAAATGACAACTGAAAACAATGGCTTGCATTTTTAAGCAATTCAATATCTTTGGTTTGATGATACAATTCAATTAATGTATGCGCTTTGTTCGAAGGACTTGTCATTGCCCAAGACTCGATATAGGCATCCCAAATTGGAGGATTGTCTTTTATTTTTTTACTATTAAAATTTGGATATACCTGAATCATAGCCGCTTGAAAATATTCCAATGCTTGTTCAAGCTTGCCATTGTCTTTATAGAAGTTTCCTAGCTCATTGTAAAACTTTGAAAGACCTCTGCTTTTCTGATTTTTGTAAATTGAATTTGATAGTTCAACAGCTTGTAGATAGCTTTCCTCTGATTTTTGAAAATCCTTATTATAGGAAAAAAGCTTTGCTTTGTTTGTAATCGCTTCAAATAGCCTGCTGCTGTTTTTTAATAGTCTAGCAGTGTCTTCAAAAAGTCTAGCACTATTTTGTTGTTCCGTATAATATGTCTTTGCTTGTTCATTGACGGAAAAAGCTTGGTCTAAATCATTTTTTAATAAGTAAAAAAGTTCAGCACCATTGACATTTAGTAAGGCAGAATCTTTTTCAGACTTTGCATAACTTATTCCTTTCTCGTAAGCGTCAAAAGCTAGATCATATTTTTCTATATGAAAATAATGTAACAAGAACGAATTATAAATAGAAACTTTATTGTAGTTATTGACATCAGTTTTAAGGGCAGCCGTTAAGTACGCAATGGCTTTTTTATAATTTAATTGCCTGATGCAAATATTTGCAGCATTTTTATAAGCATATGCAGTAGAATTTCCTGAAATATTTTTCTTTCTAAAAATATCTAAAGCTTTTTCATAGGCAGTTAGAGACTTAGCAAACTGTTGCTTTTCTTTAAATGTTCTTGCAATATAAGTTTGTAAATGGGCAATTTGTAAACTTGTATCTCTAACACTTAAAGGAAGTAAAGGCAATTGTTTTTCTTTAAAAATCAATAAGCTGTCATACTCATTGATTTTGTACAATACTTTTCCCTGCATTTTTAAACACTCGGTAGCTTTATTCCAATCTTCATCATTTATAAATATTGGCAGCATTTTATTGAAAAGTGGCAGTGCTTCTTCATAAGATTTTTTCTTATACAATTGCAGTGCTTTCTCCCAATCCTGAATATTATTACTGGAAAAGACAGGATTGGAAAATAGTAAAATAATTAATCCAATAAAAATGAAATTTAATTTACCATTGCACATTTACAAATTTGCAAATTTAAATTTAATTCTAATAAGGAAAAATGTAATTTGTAATGACTAATATGTATAATTGACCGAACCGTCGGACCGTTTCACTCTTTTTTAAAGGTCAGACAATCGAACTGATTGCAAATCCCATCACCGTTTAAATCTTCCAAAGTATCGCAAAGTCCATTGCCATTGCCATCCCAGCAAGGAACAATATTACAGTCTTCTATTAAGATATTAAAATTGACATTTGCATCTATTTGGAATTCTTGTTCAAGTATTACATTTTGCCCAGCCTTGAAGCTTACATTTTCGTTTGAAGGAATAAGACCAGAGGAAAGAATGGAGTTTGCTGCCTTGATTGTTCCAGAAGTTAAAATCAAATCATCCAAATCAATCACTGGATCGCAATCGTTCCAAGTAACTCCACCACTAATAGTTTTGCAAAAAGTATTTCCATAAAAACTACCAATGGGATCTATGAATGTAATGTCCTGACAAACCACAATTTCATTGAATGGTGGATTGCTCGAAACCTGTGCATTTATATTGTTCCCATTCCCCAAATAAATGTAAGTATCAGTCGCAGGAATTAATTGCGACCAGTAGGTAGAAAAAATGGCACAAGATGGATCAATGGTAGCAGTAGATTGGAAATTATAATTAGGGTAAGTTCCACTAAATGTGAAATTTTGAACCAAATTACAGTTGCAACAACTTGAAGGAGTTGCACAACTATCTGTTGAATAACTTGTTTGACAACCCAGCGCATCCGTTACATAGACAGTTGCAGGTAATTGAATGGCATTTAAATTGATAGAACTGTTGGTTGAACCGTTGCTCCAACTATAATTGTAGGGTGGGGTTCCTCCTAGTACTTTTAATGATAAATTGCAATTGTTATAATCAGGATCAATCCACAATGGAGGAGGATTCGGAATCACGACTTCTTTACTCTTGGGGCAGCCATTTTGATCCACAAAACTAATTTCATAAGTTCCAGGAGCAAGGTTGTTTATACAAAGCGTGTCTGTGCTACTACAGTCAAACCAAGTTGGATTTGAATAGACTGAATTCGATGCATCCGTTACCCAAGCTTTTATTTTTCCTGAGATGTTTGAAGCATTGCAATTAGTGCTTACTACGGTGTTTATTCTCAATCCATTGTCACAATCTAAATAAATAGGAAATTGTTGGATAAACCTTTCGCAATCAACAGTTGAAACCATATAATAATCTGGTACAATGAGATTTTGATGGTTTAGAAGCGGGTAAGGATTTGGTGTAAGATTACAAACTGGATTGAATGGGTTAGAAAGATCTAACGCAAAAGTTGGATACCATTGATTGTAATCAAGACTATAAGGGAAAGCACTGATATTGATATTGTTTGTATCTACAGAGACAGTACCATCTGCTAAAGTGTCAATGATTATTTGCAAAGAATCTATTTGACTGGTGTTCAGGATTTCATAACACTCTTGATCACATCCGTTTGTAAGAGCCCCAGAATTGCAACCTATTTTTAAAATTGCGACATCTGTGGGAATGGGTTCGTTGCAATCGAATGTGATAAATGCTTGATTGAAGATGGCTTGACATTCATAATTGATGTAATTTGTAGTAATTTTATAACTCAACCATCCTTTAGTATCTTGTGGTGTAAATGCTGTTCCATATCCAGGCTCTCCTGTTCCTCTTAAGTTCGTATTGTCAAACAACCATGTTGCCAGTCTTGTTGCTGGATCATACTCATAATGTATCAAAGGAAACTTACTTTGGTTTTGTAAAAAAACTATGCTGTAAGGGTCTAAATCTTCGTGAATAAAATCTTGAACAATGATGGTATCTGTAGGACCTGCCCCTGTATTTTGAAAATCTATTCTACTGTCTATGGTATAAATGCTGTTATTGCATAGAGGATGATTTGATGATTGCACGATCATTGTTTTATTGTTTGGATCGTGTGATTTAACGATTTTTGAATTAAAATTAGTGTTGCTTGGAGGTACACATAAATTGCCCGGTGGATCGCCAGTAATACTTATACTTGCGCCAAAATTAGCAATTTTTCCTATGTTGGTTAGATCGAAATTTGTGTTTAATTTTATAAAAATATTTCTTTGTTCTACTTCGCTTGCTTGGAAGCTGTAACTCCATGTCAAAGTTGTAATTGGAGATGTTGTTCCAGTTGTAACGGAACTGAAATTTGTTTCACCATTGAAAATTTCAGTACTTTTATAGGTGAATAGATCGTCTGGAAAACTAAAACTGATGTTGCCAGTTGTAAAGGAAGAAGCACAACTTTTCTCATAAGTCAATACGCAAATGATATCATCTCCAGGCTTAGCATCAAAATTTTGTATCAATCGAATAGGCTTGCCTTCCATCTCTACTTTTGGGTTAGGTAGTTTGGTTGTAATACTATTCGGATTTATATTTGACGGAATTGGCATAGGTCTTTCGTCAGGCGGATCATCGTCATCGTCATATACTTTTAGAACCTGGACAGTTGGGTAGAACGATCCTTGATCGAAGCGGTGACGAGGTATTGAATCGAAACTAAAACCGCCATCATTAAACTGCCAAAAGTGGCGATGGAAGGGGCGTCTTGCCCGATCAGTATATTTGGGTTTTAATATTAAGTTGCCTGTTTTCGGAATATTAAAATCAAAGGCATTTTCATGTTGTCCGATGGTCGTTCCGATTCTGTAATTGACCTTTGTTGTATTGATTGTTTGGGCAAATATTTCAGTTTGGGTTGTCAAAAATATCCATAACAACAAAAAACTTAAAGAAAAATACTTCATCATATCTGTGTTATATTTAATAAATTAATATAATAATAAAATACCAATTAAACTAATCTAGCATTTAAAAATTCAATTAATATTGGTTAATTTGTTAGTATATAACTTTAATCATAAGATTGTTACCCATTTGATAACCATTATAATAAACCCATTGACCTTCTTCCTTAATTTGAAATATACCATTAGGTATAAAAGCAGTACTACCTTTGTGTTTTTAATAGTTGAATTCAAACAAAATGAGTTAATAACAATTGTTGATCCAAAGGTAATTTGCTTTTATTGATTACACACAGATCATTATAGTTATCAATGGATTATGTATAAGAAAACGAGACACTCCATCTGAGTGCCTCATTTCTTTCATTAAGTAGTTAATTTGAATAGCAGAACTAATTCGAAATCATTTTTTTAGAATCAACAATATTTCCATCTACAATTAGTGAGTAGAAATAAATACCGGGAGTTAAATTGTTCATATCAATGTCAATACTATTCTGTCCAGTATTTTTTATTGAAATCTCTCTTAATAACTGACCTCTTTGATTACTGATTTGCAATGTTGCGGCATTTGTAGACTCAGGCAAAAAGTAGGAAATGTTTGTTTTACTATCAACTGGGTTGGGACTGTTTTGACCTAAATATGGAAGCTCAATATTCGACTCGTTTAACTGAATTGTTTGAATTGTACTTCCATTCTTATTTGAAATCATAGATTTGATTTCTTCTAAAGCAGATTCCAGTTCTCCAATACGTTCAGTTTGTGTTTCAATAATTGCTTGTTGTTCTTTTACTGCATTTACAAGCATATATTTTATGGCACTTTCTTCAATCATCAAATACTCTTCAGATTTAATTACTTCAGTTTTATCATTTTCTTCTTGATGTGTAAATGTAGTAACCAATTCTGGTGCAACTTTTTGTAAATTTTGAGCTTTTAAACCAAATTGTTTAGCATCAACATTGCGAACACCTCCTTTACCATTGTATTGGAAAGTTATTGGGTTTAATTGCAAAACCTCTTTCAAACCATACTCCATATCTGAGATGTTGCGTTTCAAACGTTCATCCGAGGTGTTGTATAAAGCACCGTTGTAAGTAATGCTACCGCTAGTATGAATACTGGTAGTTGGATTGGTTATTCCACCAAAACCTGCATAACCCGTTATTTTTTTAAATCGTAATAGCAGATTACCTTCTGTGATATAACGGCCTAACACTCTGTCACGTGTGTTTGAACGAAATTCCAAGTGATAGCTTTTATCTACAGTAAAACCACCATGAGTCCCAGCACCAAAAGAAAAGGCAGCTCTACCGACTTTTTCACAAGAAACAGATGCCGAACCATTTTGTTTTTCGATGATTGCTCCTTCTGTTTTGGTGTCGCCTTTAACTTCTAACTTTTCACTTGGCGTTTCCGTTCCAATTCCAGTATTGCCATGAGGTGCTACAACGTGAACTTGACTAAATGCAACGAAGGAGAGTAAACTCAATAGGGAGCAAAATATTAATTTTTTCATTGTTCTAATTTTTTGAGTAAATAAATTATTTGATTCGATATTAATTTTAAGTAAACGCATTTTGTAAATTTTATAAATTATTAAATAAAAGAAATTGAAATTTAATCGGTTTATGGACAATCTTGGTAATCACATAAGCCATCTGCATTTGTGTCTTCGAGCGGATCACAAAGCCCATTTTGATTGAGATCCCAGCAAGGAATATCAATACATTCTTCAATTTTAATGTCTAAGTCAGAACCGTCGCTGGTAGAGAAGTTATTGTCTAGTGTAATGATCTCGCCAGCTTGGAGAATGACTTCTTCATTGATTGGAACGATGCCTCCAGAAATAATCCTATCGCCTGCTTTAATTATACCTGATGGTAAAACGGTACCTCCTAAATCAATGACAGGATCACAGTCATTCCAAATTATTCCACCTTCAACAACCTTGCAAAGTGTGTCGATGCATTCTACACCGTCATTGCTCGCATAGTACACAACTTGACAAACCGTAATTATACCAAATGGTGGATTACTAGTCAATGTTGTTGTGATTGAAGGACCAGAATTGAGGTAATTATATGGCGTTTGTTGATACCAGTCTGTGTAAAATATAAAGCAGTTGGGTGAACTCGTTGTGGTCGATGTAAATGTATAGTTTGGATAATTTTTGTTTACTGTAAAATCTTGATTAACCAAACAATTATCACAAGGATCACATGGTGGAATTGGAATCGTATCACAAGGAATGTCAAAACAACATGTATCAAAAGGTGTATTGACACTGTGGTGTAAAATGTAACCCAAAATCAAATCAGGATCAGCTATTGGAAACGGATCAACGCAAGTGCTGACAGTTCTTGTCATATTTTGCCCGAGCGGATTGGTGGTCCAATCAATAAAGCCTCCAGTTGGTGGTAATGTTATTGTTGGGCTAGATGTATTTTTTACAATAATTTGCAATCCAGTTGCTGCTGGTGCAATCGGAGAAAGATTGGTAACATCAAAAGTCAACCTGTATTTATTGCTATCAGGAACACAAACAAAGTCAAAATTTGAGGTAACCATACAATCACAAGGAGGCAAAGGATCACAA
>JAHDGP010000254.1:3528-6832 GCA_020627525.1 Bacteroidota bacterium | reverse complement strand
TTTTGATAAGAAACCTTACCAATATCCTGTAAAAAAGTTTTGCCTTGTGAGATCACATCAATGGCTTTATCTAAATTACTAGGCAATTCCATTGTTTTGAGCCAGTCATTTCCTGTTCCAGAAGGCAACATAGCCAATGTTATTTCACTTGATGAAACCCCTTGTTGTTTAAAAATGCCATTAACAACTTCATTGTAAGTACCATCTCCACCCGCAATGATAAATTTTCTAAAACCCATTTCTATGAGAGATGCAACCAATTCTGTTGCATGTTTCGCATATTTGGTATATGATACTTCGAAAGAAAACCCCTTTTCCTTTAAAAGCTCCTGTAGCTTATTCAAGTCTCTATTTCTATTAGATCCAGATACAGGATTTACGATCAATTGCCAATTATCTAAATATTTCTTCAAAATGTATAAAATTGTACTGGCTTAAATATAAGTCATTATTTATAGATACACCTTTTTATAACAAAAAATAAATACTTTGAATTGCTCAGGTGACTCTAAAAAGAGATACGAAAAAATCTATCAAATAGGTTTTTTCTCTATGGTAAATGAAAAAACACTCCCTTTGTTTTCTTCTGATTTCACCCAAATCTCACCCTTATGGTACTCTACAATTTTTTTACAATTGGCCAATCCTATGCCTGTTCCTTTGATTTCCTTTTGACTAAAACCCCTCTGAAAAATTCCAAAAATCTTTTTCTGAGATGCTTTTCCAATCCCTTGTCCATTGTCTTTCACATCAAATTGCCAGAAAAGTGGGTGGTCTTTATAAGAAATTTCAACAACTGGCTTGTGTTTTTTCCTTTTGAATTTTATAGCATTCGAAATAAGGTTTTGAAAAACAATCCGTATTTCATCCCTACAACCAACAATTGTGGGAAGTTTATTTACTTTAACAATAGCTTCATTTTCATTAATTTGTTGCTGAAGATCTGTTAATACATTTTCCACCAGAACCGTACAATTAAACCTATCGTTTTTGTCAGACTTACCTAGTATGCTATGGTTTAGCAAAGCATTTATTAAATTATCCAACCTTTGACCAGCATTTTCAATAAAGTTTAAGTGTAGAATTTCTTCTGAATTCTCTTTTTTTGTGAAACTTTGCTTTAATAAGCCAACAAAATTTAAAATCGTCCTTAGTGGTTGTTTCAAATCATGCGAAGTCGTATAAGAAAAGTTTGCCAGTTCCTCATTTCTGTGCGTAAGCTTATCTACCAATTCAATATTTCTTTCCTCATACATTTTATTAATAGAATCAGAACTGGTAGAATAGGCAACAAGCAAAGCAGAACAACAAATAAACATCGCTAGTTTTATTTCCTCCATATAATTGGGCAACTGAAATAGCGGCACCTTGTCTTTGAAAATATAAAAAGTTAACAAACCAATCACCGTTATCAAGGCATAGGTAATAATGCGATATTTTCGCTCTCTAAAATACAAAATTGGCAACACCAAAACCAACAATATACCAAAGTGATAACCCGATTGATCTCCAAATAACACACCTGCTGACCCAAGCACTAAATAGGATAAAATAATTGCCAAAAACCGAGATAGGATAAATTTTTTATGATAGTTTAATACAAAAGAAACCAATATATGAGCAATCATGACCACATTAAACACTACTCCCATCGGCATCTTTACAACACAAAAAAACATAACAAATACCGATAGTAATAATAATGTAATACAGCCCAATTGGTTTTGAATCTGTACAATTTTTGCTTCATAAACAGGAACGCTTTCATCAATTCCAATGTTTATAACCGATGTTAATAAATCTTTCATTAACGATTTTGCTTATTATCTATCATACAATATGCCCTATATTTGTCAATACAAAATGTTTAATATTTTAAATTAAATATTGTAAACATTTAAACATAAATATAGTAATATATTTATATACATTGAACCTATTTATCCATTAGTCAATAAATAATTACTAATATGCACCTAGTTATCTGAAAGTCAGTTTTCTATAAGTTTCAAAGCCTTGGAAAGTTTATGGAAATCTCTGTCAGCACTTTGATAGTCTAGCGAAAAGCCTACAAAAGTATAAATTGCTCCATTCAACATTGTGTCTTTCACATAATAAGGTTCTGCTTCTGTTAAGTTTAGATTACTCTTAAAGTTGTGAAGGATAAAGAATTCATAGTAAGGTTCTATATTACTTTTGCCATATGCCAACACATTTCTCAATTTTAGCTTTTTGGATTTTAATTTTTTTTTGATTAATTGCTCTTCAATAACAAAATCAATGTCACCATAAGCTTGAAGTTGAATTTTCAATTGTTCGTTTATAACATAGTTATAAGGTCCATAATCATATTCATTTGTTTGAAAGTAAGGACTAACCTTTGGAGCACAGCCTATTAGAAAAAATAGGATAATGAGTGATAAAATTCTTTTCATCTTGATTAAGTTCTAAATCAAAAAATGCCCAAATCATAATGGTAAAATTACCAAAATGATTCAGGCATACTATTGGTTCTATCAAATATTCGGTTTACAACCCAGTATTCTAAGAATAATCATAAGTTAAATCGCATAACTAACCCATTTTAAATCTGATAGGTAAGTTAATTTTCTTGCGAACTTTTCTTCCTTTGTATTCAGCAGGAATCCAATTCGGCATCATATTGATAACACGTTTTACTTCAGTTCCTAAATCACCTTCAACCGCTTCTGCGACTTCAATATTCGAAACCGATCCATTTTTCTCAATTGTGAAAGAGACCATACAAAAACCTTCTCCGTTTTCAGTTTTTGCCGCTTCAGGATATTCAATATGTTGGTAGATAAAATTCATCATTTCCGCTTCTCCACCTGGGAATTGGGGAGCACTCTCAACAGGATCATTTTCATTGTTAGTAATTGTTGAGTTTGCTTCACCAAAGTTTGCAGCAATACCTTCGTTCATTGGCATGAACATAAAAAGTATCATGAAAAACAGAAAGCCTTTTAGACTAGAATCAATTGATAATTTTAAACTATTAAAATTTTGTTCTTGTAACATTTACTTGAATGTTTTTTGTTATAAAAATTACTCAAGTACTAATGCCGATTCTAGTATATTTATTTTAGATATTTCTGTTTTAATAAATCATTAACAAATTTGTTAACTCTATAGTATCAGAAAATAAACATTGTATTAACTGTTATTTATACACTTTTACTAATCCAGCCTAAATCTGATAGGCAATTTGAAATTAACCCTAACTTTTTCCCCTTTCTGTTTACCTGGGTTCCAATTAGGCATCATACCAACAACTCTTGCGCAT
>JAHDGP010000254.1:0-3428 GCA_020627525.1 Bacteroidota bacterium | reverse complement strand
CCCTTTCTGTTTACCTGGGTTCCAATTAGGCATCATACCAACAACTCTTGCGCATTCCTCTCCACAACCGTAACCAATGTCTCTAACAACATTTATATCACTTATACTACCATCTTTTTCTATCACAAAAGAAACAACACACATTCCTTCTATACCTGCGTCTTTGGCTTCTCCTGGATATTCAATATTTGAATAGATAAATTGCATCATCTCCATTTCTCCTCCAGGGAAAGTTGGCTGCTCTTCTACTAACATAAAAACCTCCTCTTCATTTTTCTGAAGTACTTTTTCTGCTGTGGCTAGCTTGTCTAAATTAATTGTATTTTGTGCCTTTTGGTTGGCTGTGACCGCCTCTTCCGTTTTCTGACAAGAGAAAGTCAATACTAACAATCCCAATAAAGGAATTATTGAAAGATAAGACCATCTCAAAGATCTATTTGATTTACTTTTCTGTAACATAAGAATTCGTTTTTTAACTGGTGAAAAATTAAATTGATTGGTTAGCTGTAAAGACAATTCCGGGTAAGATTGTTGAAGAATAAGCATTGCGTAATTCTTCTTATCTTTTGTCTGTTCAACTGTTGCCTCATCGGCTAAAAACTCATGAGTAAGTTGGGTATATTTTTTTAATAAAACTGATAGTGGGTTTATCCAATTTATAACTTTAAATATTTCTATTAATATTAAATCCACACTGTGCATTTGTCTACTGTGAACTGATTCATGGATTAATATTTTTTTATTTTCTGGAAGATTTATATTAAAATTCACAGGTACAAAAACATCTTTAAAAAACGAAGCTATCGAATGTACGCTGTTCGAATAAAATAAAGTATACTCTCCATTACGCTCCTTTACACTATTCTGCTTCAATTTATGAATAGCAAATACGCTCTTTATAAATTCAAGTGACATAAATGCACATCCTAAAAAGTACACCAGCGCAAATAACCAAACCAAACTAACTTGGTTTTCCACACTCTTTTCCACAGTCTGTATACCTACTTGAATTGTCTCCAATTGTATTGCTGCAAAGTTTAAAGATTCAATTCCTGAACCAAAATCCAACAAAGGAATAATTAATGAAAGCAATAAAGTAAACATCAAATAAGCCCTATTGAATTTAAAAAAGGACAAGTTTCTAAAGAGCAATAAATACAGTCCAAAAAGACACGTGAAACAGATATTCAGTTCGAATAGATAGTTTAATAAATTATTCATCGCTTTTATCGTTTTCGTTTATAGAATCTATCAAAGATTTTAGCTCTTCTGGTTCGAGTTGGTTTTCTTTTGCGAAAAAAGACAACATATTACTGGCTGATCCAGCAAAAAATCTTTTAACCAATCCGTTGACAGCAAACTTTCGATATTCGTCTTTAGTTATTATTGGAAAATATTCATGCGTTTTTCCATAAGCTTTGTGCGATACAAATCCTTTCTTTTCTAAAATCCTTACTACTGAAGAAATGGTGCTGTAAGGTGGTTTCGGATCATTCATTTCATTTATAAAATCTCTCACTACTCCCCTTTCCTTTTGCCAGATAATTTGCATTACCTCTTCTTCGACTTTTGTTAGTTCTTTCATAGATGTCATTTTTTTGGGGCAACCGCGAGGATTGCCCTTACTGGTTTTTTTGGGGGACAACCGCGAGGGTTGCCCGCTACTAACGTAAAAGTACGTTATGTGGCGGAAAGATACAAATTTTATCAACGTATTTTTACGTTAAGTAACGTACAATTACAAATTTGTGACAAAATTGGTGCTTAATGTGACATTATATTGTTTGAAATTCTAATTTTGCGAGAGGAGTGCAAACTAAAGTAGTTCTGAGAAAAACATTTATGCCCAAAGCCTTAATCATAATCAATCGTTTAAATATTGGTGGTCCTGCATCGCACGCTGCATTTTTAACAAAATATCTACAGCCAGATTTTGAAACGATGTTGCTATCTGGTCAAATAGATAGTTCAGAGGGAAATGCTGATTATATGGCAAAAAATTTAAACATTGATCCGCATTATGTTAAAAATATGCATCGCTCCATCAACCCTAAAAACGATTGGAAAGGTTATAATGAAATTAAATCCATCATAAAAAAATTTCAGCCTGATGTGGTTCATACGCATGCCGCAAAACCAGGAGCTTTGGGAAGACTGGCAGCTTCAAGTTGTGGAGTTAAAAACATCCTTCACACCTTTCATGGACACGTTTTTCATTCTTACTTTTCTCCATTAAAAACACGTTTTTTCTTAGAAGCAGAAAGGTATTTAGCTAAAAAATCCTCCACCATTATTGCCATCAGTCCTTTACAAAAAAAAGAATTAGTAGAAGATTTTAAAGTTTGCAATGATGCTAAAATGAAGGTGGTTCGTTTGGGTTATGATTTTAGAAAATTTTATGAAAATCATTCTCAAAATAGATTGGATTTTAGAAATCAATGGCAACTAGAAAATGATGATATAGCCATTGGAATAGTGGGAAGATTGGTTCCAGTGAAAAATCATTCACTTTTTGTGAAAGCTATCAACAAAGTTTTAAACCAAAAATCCACCAAAAAAATAAAAGCTTTTATTATTGGAGATGGTGAGTCAAAGCAAGAAATCATCCAAAAAGCACGAGCACTTCAATTAAACATAGCTGAACAAAGTGATTCAAAGGCTCAGGTTGTTTTCACTTCTTGGATAAAGGAAATTGAAAAAGCCTATGCAGGATTGGATATTGTCTGTTTAAGCTCTTTAAATGAGGGAACGCCAGTCAGTTTGTTGGAAGCTCAAGCAGCAGGTTGTAGTATTGTCAGTACTGATGTTGGAGGGGTAAAAGATGTTGTTGATAATCAGGCATTGCTCTCAGAATCGGAAAATTTTGAGCAATTTGCCCAAAATTTACTCAAATCCATCCAAAATTACGACTATAAAATCAGAAGTCTAAATATAGGAAAAAGCAAAATAATTAAAGAATTCAGCCTTGAAAATATGATAAACAAGCATAAAAAGCTTTATTTTCAACATTTATAAAATCAGCAGTCTAAAATACTATTATTTTTATATAATTTTGCTAATATCACTAAGGAAATAACATTTTGACTGAGTTTTTTACCAACCAACTATTTGTTTACTGCCCAATAATACTATTGGCAGCAATAATTTCATTTGTTTTTAACAAGTGGTTATTGAATCGCTCTGCAAAGCTGGGCTTCAACAATTCAAACGATAGCAGACTGATTAGATGGAGTTCTGTAACCAAACCATCCGTTGGCGGCATCTCCTTTTTTGTATTGTTTACGATCTGTTTCATTGCAGCTAGCTTTATAAGTGGCGAGAATATTCTTGCCAATTCGACCTATATTGGTCTGTATATTTCAGTCGCAATCGCTTTTCTTATCGGTTTAACAGATGATGTATACAACTTCAATCCGTTTTTGAAATTT
>JAHDGP010000253.1:4878-6846 GCA_020627525.1 Bacteroidota bacterium | reverse complement strand
ATAAGCTGTTCGTCAATCTGTTAGGCTGATGCTGCACAAATTTCTTGACGCTTTGTTCCAGTGATTTCTTAACGCCTAATTTCAAAAGGACGATAAAAGAGTGCCCGACTTTAAGGTGTGCATGAAAAAATGAAAAACACCTTGAGAAAGAAATATTTTTAACTTGAACTGTTTGGTTCAATAATACAATAGTTGAAACATACCTACTTCTGTTGCATGGAAGCATTTAATTTTGACAACAATCTTAACCCAAGCATTACCACAACTATTTCCAAAAACAAATAAATATACATCATGTTATTTGCAGAACCATCTATGATGATTCCTGCAATTCTGCCCAATGCCATGCCTCCTACCATTAAATTAATGGCTATTATTGCTGGTTTTATAGTGTGCCTATTTTGCTGCATATACCACAGTAAAATAGCAAAAGCAATAGACATACCACCATATGTTGCACGCATGTCTATTAATCCTGATGTTGATGTAGGTATGGCATCTGTAACAAATTGACTTAGGATTTCAGGAAAAAATAGAAACCCTAATCCGTATAATAAAAAAATAACTGCGTTTATTAGTATGAAATTTTTCATGTTTGCTTGTTTATCTACACTCGTTTTTTTTCGTTACGAGTGCGTTGAAAAATGGGTAGCCCAAATAGCAGTTTTTTGATGGTTGCTGCTAAGTTATGCCCAATGATGGAATAAGCACTTAGCTTTGGATTTGGTTTCTTCCCTTCACCCAATCTTTTAATGTGAATTTCATGCCACATAACATCTACAAAGCCACTCGTATCTAAACTTTTAATTCCTGTTTTTGGTACAGGTATATCAAGGTGTGTGAGTGTACCGTCAAAAATGCGATTTGGTAAATCTGGATACAGGGTAAAAGGACGTGCCATGCCAACAACGTCTAATTCTCCTTCTGCTATGGCTCTTTCCATTGTTGCTACGGTTCTGAAACCGCCTGTTAACATGAGTGGCGTTTTTACTAACTTGCGAACTTTTTTTATGTAGTCTAAAAAATAGGCTTCCCTTTCTTGTGTGCTTTTTTTCTGACTGCTCCCAATCATAGCTGGTTTTTCATAAGTACCACCGCTAACTTCAATCAAGTCTATTCCTTCTGCTCCTAATAGTTGTACTACTTTCATTGATTCTTCATCGGTAAAGCCTCCTCGTTGAAAATCGGCAGAGTTGATTTTGATTCCTACGGGAAAATCATCCCCTACTTTTTTGCGGATGTTTCTATAAACTTCTAAAACAAATCTTGCCCGATTTTCTAAGCTTCCTCCCCATTGGTCTTTTCGTTGATTCACCAGGGGAGATAGAAATTGACTCACCAAATAACCATGCGCTCCATGTATTTGTACGCCCGTAAAACCTGCTTCTTTCAAAATGGCTGCTGTGTTGCCAAAACGCTCAATAAGATTGAAAATTTCTGCTTCTGTTAAGGCTCTGGGTTGTTTAAAAAATGCGGACATGCCTTCTACCTTAGTCATCACCGCAGATGGTGCGACTACTTCCTTGTTGATTGCTCCAATAGCTTGACGACCAGGATGATTGATTTGTGCCCAAAGATGTAAACCTGTACCTTCAACAACCTTTGCCCATTGTTGCAATGATTCAAAATCCGTTTTATCCTCAACAACAACATTTCCCGGCTCTCCAATTGCTTTTCGGTCTATCATGATGTTGCCTGTTAGCAATAATCCAGAGCCACCATCTGCCCAACGTTGGTAAGCATGGATAAGGGCTTTTGTAGGTCCGTGATGTCTTGGCGACATATTTTCACTCATAGCTGATTTGGCTATTCGATTTTGTAGTTTTGCTCCGCAGGCTAGGGTGAGTTCTTTTTCTAAGTTCATATGGTATTTGTTTAAAATAAAATTTCACCACGAATAGTTTATATTTGTTGTGTTAAAAGTTGAAGATAATTACCTGACACTATGTAACTTGATTGACTACTTAG
>JAHDGP010000253.1:0-4778 GCA_020627525.1 Bacteroidota bacterium | reverse complement strand
GTGTTAAAAGTTGAAGATAATTACCTGACACTATGTAACTTGATTGACTACTTAGCGAAGGGCATAAAATACCCCCGATATTCGGGCAATTTATTTTTCTTCCATCACTTAGTAACGGTTTAAAAATTGGACACCTCCTAATTTTCTTCTCTCTTTTCCCTCCATTCATTCCAAGTAATTTCACGTCCTGGATAAGCTACTTTCTTGAAAGACCACTGTTCGATTAGCCATTTTTTTACTGCATCAAATAAATGCTCGTCCAATCCAGATGCGACTTCACTTTGCCTTACCCATAAAAAAACTTCCGCTTCATAATCAGGATTAGTTGGTGGATAAATATATATGCACCCAAGACATTGTGTTTCGTCAAGGTTCATCACTGTATATGCAAATGATGACCTCATTTGAAATTCTTTTTGATGCCATCCAAGATCAATTAGGTTTTGTTCAAAAGTTAATCCGATAGGCCATTTCTGATTGGGTCCGAATGGTTTTGTTTTTTGTAAATGTTCTGCACTAGACATTACTGCATCGTAATCTTTAACCACATCCGACACTTTTAACATTCTTAGCCTAAGCCGATTGGTTTCTAATTGTTTAGGTACGTCAAAATCTTTTGGTAAAAATTTTTTTTTGCTCATTTCTGTAGTTCTATTTTACTTTTATAATAAATTGAACCCTTGCTTACTAAAGTTTTATCATTTTTCTTGTCAGAATAGTTCCATCTACCAAATTTTTAATTTTAACAATGTACAAATTAGGACTTATATCATTGAGGTCTAAGATACAACTATTTGTCGTTGTTATTTCCCTAATGATTGTTCCTTTTGTATCAAATATTTTTATTTCGGTAGGCGTAGCATCCATTAATTCTAAGGTTAGGTAATTGCTAGTAGGGTTTGGATAAAAATGGATGGCAGGCTGATTCATCTCTGAAATTCCTGTTGCCATGTCAACAGAACTATAATCTGAAACACTAATTTTATCAAAATAGAAGCCATCTCCGGGTATATTAAAATCTGTTTGAAGCATGAATCGGATACTTACCTCCTCTTTTTTATAGGCACTCAAATCAAAAAGCTCTTGATGCCATGATTCGCTATCAGTAAACGTTTTTAGCGTAGTCCAATTTGTATCCTCATTAGTAAAAATTTGTAGCGCAGCTAAGTCTCCACTTGCTAATGACCATTTAGTATAAAATTCTAAATATGGTTTATCTGTCGTACTTAAATCAATGGCTTCGCTTATGGTGAAATAATTGTCTGTGTTGTTTTGCGAATTACCATTGTCAGAATCTCCGAAGGAATACGAACCATTGTAAGCATCATCCGAAGATAGTCCCCAATCAATTCCAACTCCTGAACTTATCCAATTGGCAACGCCATTCTCGGCATCATCTTCAAAAAGAACTGTTTGCACTCCAACAGGAATGATGATGGTTTCTTTATTCATTTCTGTACCATCTTGGTTGACCATCATCGTTAATTCCAATTCTTCTCCCTCAAATAATGGGTCTAAATAAATGTTGAAGTTTTGACTCATGGCTTTTTCTCTGGAAGCCACCTTGCCAATAAATCCATCTCCTGAAATAAGTACATTTACATCATTGGACTGAATGAGTACTTCAACATTGGAAGGCGTAGAACCCAATCCTTTGTTTTTGACTTCAACATTCATTTGAAAACTTTCTCCTGGAACGGCAGACCCAATTAGTTCGTGGCTTTGTACATCTGTGTATTGTCCAGCAATCCAAGTCTGATAAAATAGCGGATAGACATTTTCACCCACTAACTCAAAAATGGTACTTTCTGGGGGCCAGAAGCCCGAACCATCAATCTCTAATGTCCAGCCATAAATTCCCTCTGAATGAAGATAAGAGCGCGTTGTTCCGCAAGAGGTATAGCCCAACATTTGGGCAGTAACTCCATAAGGATAGTTGTTTTGGCTCAAAAAATCAGAAGCCCATTCTGAATATATCGGGTATGCTGGAGGAGAGGTGTTGTATCCGTAGGGCATCAAACAACTTCCAGCAGTAGAATGTATTGAAAAAGCAGTATTGGGCTTGATTTCTGCTAAAAAATCTCTAACCGCAACTGATTCGGGTTCTGAAAAAGCCTCCCTTCCTCTATACGTTTGGGAACAAGCTTGTGTACTAGCACAATTGCTATCATAGGCATATCCAAAGCTATAATTTCGGTTGAGGTCTATTCCAACACAAATATCACTAACTGCTCTCCTATTTTTCCTCCACAAGCCTCCACCCTCTGGGTCTGTTTCTCGATTGTATTCATAACCATCAGGATTGACGCAGGGAACAATGTAAACTTCACGATTATCCAGCATGTATTTTACTTGTTCATTGGTTTCGTAGTTTTCCAATAGCCAAAAAGCGTAATTAATGCTTACTGCCATAGAAAGAGGTTCTCTGGCATGATGTAAAGCATCATAATAAACGCTTTCCTCTTCCTCATCTAGCATCGGATTATCTGAAATTTTGACTGCCCAAATCGACCTGCCTTCTATCGAAGTTCCAATGCTGTATTTGGGTGTTGCTAAATGGGGAAAATCGGCATTCATTTCGTCCAACTTCTCTTCCATCTCTGAAAGGGTATAAAAACCTCCCATGCTTCCATAGCCAAAATGGTCTGCAATCGTTTCAGGTCTTACCACCTTGTCCAAATTGGCTTGTTCTTTTATGCTACGTTCCTGATAATAAGCCCTATAGTTTGGAATAAGCAATTCATAAGAAAAATGGGCAGCATCTAAAGAAGTCAAGTCCTCCAAATTGACGACAAACTCAATCGCATTTTCGCCTGAAGTTTGATAATGGTCAATATCTATATTCAACTCATTTAAGAGAGTTATATCGTTCGGAGAATTTAGTGTTAATTTAATTTTTGCATACTCATTACTTTGCCCAAAGCTAATGATTGAGTAACTAGTGATTAACCATAAAATGATTGATTTTTTCAACATGTATTTAGTTTTTGTTTTTGGGTATGTTTGGAATAGTAATATAAGCATAAAATACATAATTATCAATTTTATGGTTTGATGGGTTTGTTTGGGAAAAAACGTGTCTAAAGTTTGATGAGTAATGGTTAGATAATATCTGAAATAGTGTTAGCATCAGTCTTATTTTTATCTAGCTGTAAAATAATCAACATTTATAACTTCTTTTAATTCCAATTTCCAAAAAGTAGCTTGTATTATTTTGAAATCTTTTGGATATGTCCAAAATGAACAGTCAAAGTTTAAGTCAAATATTTTGTCCCAACTATTGATTATTTCCTCTTTTATCTCGATGGGATAATTGTAGAAGTCAATATTTGAAAGTTCAAGATTTTTTAATCTTTTTTGAAATTCCTCATCTTCTTTTTCTGTGTTGGAAATTTTACTCCTATAAGTTAAAGGATTGTGCCACAATATAAAATCAGATAAAAGAACATCTTGCTCTTTTTTCTCAATAGTTAAACGCCCCCCTTTCTGACCTTTTCCTAAATGTCCTGACCTTCTTAAATCTGGCTTTTTTCTTTGTTTAGAATGATATTGATACCAAGCCCATATTGGATAACTTCCTAGTTTATAATTTTCACCTATTCTCTTCTGCATTTGTTTTACCATCCAATCATATCCATTTTTGAAGTCTTCATCTATATATTTTCCCTCTCCTCTAATTTCTTTTTCTTTCAAAAGTTTTTGATATCTTTCTAGGCTTTGAATTGTCCATAAGGTCATGTTGAGATTTTTTTGATTGTGTTGACTGGTTTGCATAAATGCCATACTAAGCTTTTGCTCGCTAAGTTGTCACCTTGAGGTAAACCTAAGATACCGAATAGTTGGCACAAAGCCCCGAGGTTTCGGGGTAAACTCTGTCCCGAATATCGGGGTTTTGTCATGCACTCATACCATTTCTTCACTTTTCGCCTTCTTTTCTTTTTTTAATTTTTTCAATTATTCCTTTCACTTGTTTTACTGTCAATTCTGAAATCTCAGCTATATCTTCTATTTCCATTTCTTTTTTCCAACATCTCTCTACTACCCCTTCTTTTTCCTCTATTTTGCCTTCTGCCCTCGCTGTATCTACTACATTTTTAATGTCTCTATAACTTTTTAAGCTTTCTTCATATTCTTTTCTTTCTTCTTCGGTAAATCTGGCTATCTCGGCAACTTCAAATATTTTTTTGAATACCCTTTCTTGTAAGGCTTTGGGTCTATCTTGTAGCTTTTGTAGATGTGTAAATACATATAACCATTTATCGAAATGAGTTACTAGTTCTGACTGTTTCTTTTTAAACTTGGGTAATTCAATATAGATGAACTTTAATTTATCGTAAAACACTTCGCATTTCTGATTCTTTAACTCAACGATGTGTAATAAGTCTTTTTCTTGTTTATGTTCATCGAATTTAAAATCTAGAATTCCTATCGAAAAAACGGGTTCTAAGCGATAGTCCCAATCTCCCCTTTTGGCTTGTTCTTGAATTGGAAAAGAAGCATAAAACACACTCCTATCTTTGAAATAATTTTGTTTGGCTTTCTGCATCTCAACAATAAAACGCTCGTCATTTTCTCCGATACAATAAATATCAAAGATGGCTTTCCGATCAATTTTATACTTTCCAAAATGCTCATTAGTCGAATAAGTCAGGTCTTTTACCTTGCGGTTTGGTAAGATTTCATTCAAAAAATCTATTAATAAATCTTTATTTGGCTCTGTACCAAATAATTTTTTGAATCCAAAATCTGTAAGTGGATTGATGTATTTTTCCTCTTCC
>JAHDGP010000252.1 GCA_020627525.1 Bacteroidota bacterium | reverse complement strand
TTAATTCTTTTTGTAATGATTGTATGGCTTTCTCATCAGACTCACATAATACCCATCTCTTTTCCATTATATATTGTAATTATTTTCAAGCTGTTGATACCTCTGGATATGCTATAAATAAAAAAGGTTTTGAAACTATAACAAGTTCAAAACGCTCCACAATGTTGGTTTTATTCCAAAAATTTAATCATAACCAACAACATCTACATCCAATTTGGCAATGCCATCTGCAAAAATCCAAGATACACCCGTCCGATTTTGCCTTACTTAAATAACACACAAATCGGCATTTGTGATGAAATTACAAAAATAATCGCAGACTACTAAATTTTTAATAGTCTGCGATCATAGAATTTAATGTTTTTTATATTTAATTATTCATTATTACTACTATCTAAATCAAATAACAATGAAAATCTAAGCGTGTTTTCTAAAGGATTTGCAGTAGTTCCTCTTGAAGTTGGTACTAAATAAGAAAAGTTAAGACCTAACATACTGTATTTTACTCCTAAACCAACAGTCAAGTATTGTCTATTTCCTTTTGTTCTGTGTTCGTGGAAATATCCCGCTCTTACAGCAAATTGTTTATTGTACCAATATTCTGCACCCAAAGAGTAAGTCAACTCACGAAGTTCTTCTGATGCACCTCCTGGAGCATCTCCAAAAGAGCCAAACATTCCTGAAAATAACGATTTTTCACGGTGATCAGGGTATCTTGGATCACCTCCAGCAAATACCGTATCTGGAGTTGGAACCAATAATTTATTGATGTCCGCAGCGATCATAATTTCATTGTAATCATCAATCTCCAATGAATATGCAGCACCCACTCCAAGATTTATAGGGATAAAATCTTTTATGTCATCTTCTGTGTAAGATACTTTATTACCAATATTAGTAATTGCACCACCAAAAGACAAATTAGCATCTCTACCATTTTGATCGAAATCATTGGTATAAAAAACAGAAATGTCTGCCGCAACAGCATTCGCAGCATTGATATCACCACTGGTTGCCGTACTTTGACCTTTTGCTAAGTTCGAATAAACATATTTCAATGTCAAACCAGCAGACAAGTTATCAGAAAGTCTTCTGGAGTATCCTAAATCAAGCGCCAATTCATGTGGGTTAAACTCTTGTAAATTTACACCCGACTCATCAGTAAACTGAATACTTCCCATATTGAAAAAACGGAAAGAACCAGAAATAGCTTGAATGTCATTTATTCTATTATATCCAGCAACATGACCAATAAACATATCACCAACCAAAGCTTTAAGCCATGGAGTATAGGTAATTGCTAAACCAGATTTATCCTCAGCAAAAGCCAGTTTTGAATTATTGTGATAAATAGAAGAAGCATCTGGGCTAATAGCCAGCCCAACATCTCCCATCGCACCTGTACGACCGTCAGGATTGATTCTTAAAAATGGAATTGAGGTAAATACTGAATTCACACAGTCACTACCGAAAATATCAGAAGATCCATCTCCGCCTTGTATACATTGACCAAATGATGGTAATGATGTTGCCAACATTATAATAGCCAGTAGTAATGATTTGCTAGTGTATTTCATTTAATGATTTAAATTTTTTGCGAATTTATCTTTTTCTAATCATTATCAAACGATTTTTTTGAATATAGATTACTTTTTTCGCAATATTTTTTTAATATAATTTAAGAAAAATTACAATTTTCATTCCACTTTGGGTTATTTCAGCAATACAAGTCGTTGTATTTCATCTACAGTCTCGTTATTTGAGTCCGTTACTGAAACTTGATAAATATAGACACCTTTTCCAATTTTATTTCCAAACTCATCCAATCCATTCCACTCTAAATCATCAATTCTGCTTTTAGCTCCTGCAACATCTTTCTGAATTGTTTTAACAACTCGCCCTGATAATGTGAAAATTTGAATTCTCACATTCAACATATCTCCCGGTCGGTTGTGTTCAAACCAAAAATTGGTCTTATCAGTAAACGGATTGGGGTAATTCAAAACATTCTGCAATGCCAAATCCGCTGATTCTGAAACTAAAAACTCCGTATATCCTTCACCCGAATTATTGAATACATCCCAAGCTTTCACTCTTATAGTATGCAAACCTGGTTCCAAATCTGATAATGGGTACTCAATAGTTCCTTTTGTAAAGTCATCTAACTCCGAATTGTAATAATTATTGAGTATAAAGTTGGTTTCTTTCAAATCATTTTCATCTAAATCATCTTTTTCCTCATCTAACTTTGCTGTCAAATCATGACCAATACCTGTTCCAACAGTATTGATGCCATTTTCATCTTGTAATTTTACCAGCAAAATAGCATTTTCCTGAACCAATCCACCAAAAACAAAATTGTCATCATTTAAAAACACCTCCACATCCGGTCCTTCGTCGTCTAATTCTACCTGATCACTAATACCTCCAATAACTATCGTTGTATCATAACCAACTGCCGTTTGTGCTCCACTTTCAGCAAAATAACTAAGTTTTCCACGCCCAAAATTGTATGATATATCTTTCGGAACAACAAAAGTAAACTCAAATGCCCCATTTTCAACACTGGCATTTCCTTTAAAAATGATGTTTTGCTGTAAATCAAACTCTCTTGGACAACTCACTTCATCACGATCATTTGAATCTCCTGGGCAATGCGTAGTGTCTGGATCATAAGCAGATGGTAAATCATTGCCCAATGTTGAAAGTAATAATGCTTTGTCAAAAATAACAGGTGTTACTGTTCCATTAAAGTCATTCAGCTTATTACCATCGTTATCAACTACCTCACCCGCAATTGTCAAACGGCTGAGTGCCTTAACAGTATCCGCTACCTCATCTAGTGTTTCATTTTTGATTGAAGTAGTTATGACTTTATGCTGTGGAAAATTCATTTTCAAAGCGGGGTCACCTAAGACAACAAATTTTCTAAAATTGGTCGCCCCCGATTCCAAAGCATTTTTTGCCAACATAGTACTTTCGCCAATCGTCGGCATGGAGCCATTGTATTTTTCAAAAGCATGATCCAAAAATGCTTTGTTAATTTTAAAATTTCCATTTGCTCCAACTACCCTAACCGTAGAGACAATCGTTACAGCTCCTCCATCAGGGTTGAGCAATAACCATTCGCCAGCAGAAGTATTGAAAGGATTGTCCAAACGACTAAAAGTACATGTTGCTGTTACAAATACTGAAAGTTTATCTTTATTGTCTAACGATTTAATGATTTCCTTAGTTAAAACGCCTTCCTTAGACATCGTATTCTCACTACCATGACCAATGTAATTCATTATCAGAGAACCGCTAAAAATACGATCCAAAAGCGCTTTATTGGCATCGGGATAACTATCGCCATTCGGTCCTGGAACTTGCGGAAAAGCATCTAAATAATATTTATCAATATTGTATTGTGGATAAATAGCTAGGTTATCGGCATGTTGCTCTGCTTGATTTACATGAAGATTGCTGTTTCCATCATCTCCAATGAAAGTCAGCGTATTCCACCATTCGCCTTTTGAAGCTTCAGATTTGTAATGTTTAATTTTTTCGATAATATTAGCTGCTTCGCCTGCGTCTTGAACAGGAAATCTTCCAACAGCAATATCTAATTTAAAAGTGGCACTATTGATACCATCACCTTTTTTCAAACCTTCATTATCATCCAACATAGCCAAATAATCATCTGAACAGTATGATTTAGTTTTATTGACAGAATAATATGATTGGTACATTGGAATTTTATTGGAGTTATTCGCTTCAGCAACAGTAATATTTTTAAAATCATAAGAAGCATCTCCCATTAACAATAAATATTTAGGTTGTTGATCAAATGATTCAGCACGATCGTAATACATTTTTACATAATCACGAATAGCAGATAAATCTTGGTTTCCAGATGCAAACTCATTGTATATCTCAAAAACATTTACCACTTTAACATCTAAGCCATCTTGCTCCCTGTGGAAGTCTGCTAAATCATTAGACTGATCTATAAAATCTGGATGTGTTACAATAATCATTTCAGGAAAAACCACTTCGTGGAGGTTTTGCTTTTCAATCGCACCTACTGCTTCTGGTTGAAAGTGGTTTTGATTATTGAAAGCAATAAATTTGCGCAACTGACTTGTTTCAATTGAAAAGGAACCATTGTTTACACTTACTTTTTTAACTGCATCCAAATCTGTTACATCCCATATTTGAACGCCTGAAGCATTCTCTAAATTGAACTTGGTTACCTTACCATCTCCAACTGATCTTGCATCTCTAAAAACCAACTGTCCGCTTTCAAGGTTAGCATTGCTAAAATCTAATTTTCTCCTTGCATGAGCTGTTATATAGTCTATCCAACCTTTTCCGTCTGTACTTGAATTACTGAAACTGGTAATTGTTTTTACTTTATCTCCCGTAGGAAGGATAGAAAATATTTCCGAATCCAAGGTTCCGCCTGGTGACTCCAATGCATTTCCCACCTTAGAAAGTGTAAAGGTTTTCAAATCGGAACCATCTACAGAAAAGTTCATATAGCTGGTTGCTGTAAAAGATTGCGCTCCAACAGCAACACTTATTCTTACTGGCTCTTCTTTTATTATTTTTGGAAAATCAAATTCAACAGAAGTATTGCCACCGCTTGCCATTTGATTTCCGTACCAAACTCGACCACTACCAAGTATGTTTACTTTTTCTTCTTCGTGAAGTATCAAAGCATCAAAAGAAGAAGTTTCCTCATTGGCAGTCGGTGATGCATTGTACGTACTGATTCTTTTTCCTTGACCAATGTCAAAGTTTATAAAATAATGATTGAAATCTGAATAAATATTTTGCTCATGAGTAAAATTGTTCGATCCTTCTTCATTATACCATTGATGAGGGCATTCTGCAAAAAACAAAACATAATCCTCTTGATCAAATTTGCCATTGCCATTGTTGTCGACAATCTGAACAGCATTTTCCAATAAATCGTCTACTCTTTCAGCTCCTGCTAGTTCTGGTAACATACCGCCTCCGTTTCCATAAACTCTAAAATTTGAAAAGCTAATATCTGTAGGAGTAATATCCATTGATTCCAAAAAAGCAAAATCAATTTTATGTATGCCTTCTTTACTAACTTTAAATTTGTAAAATGTTCCTTGATTTAAAATAGAATTATCAACTGAAGAAGTTGTTTTATTGGCGATAGCCTGAGAATTCGGTTCAATTTTTATTTCCAAGTCAAAAGAAACCAATTCCTTTATCTTTCCCGACTCATCTTTGATCATTGGGACGAACTGTATCCACCCAAAAGGATTTTTGTTTAGAAATCCTATTTCAGCATCAACCACTATTTCAGGTGTTAAATCTGTTTTCAGTTGATAAAATCTTTCATCATTCACATCCACAAAGCTTGCATTGATTACTTTTGCAGAGATTTTCCCAGATTGTTGTATTTCAAATTTTTTAGAAAATGTTGGAAGGAAAGGATAAACAGGATTCACGTCACAAGCATCACACACTTTGGCAGTACTAATCCCTGATTCATTTAGTTGAATTTCACTCCACTTCAATTGTTGAGAAAATCTTAAGCTTTGTTGAGCGTCCAGATTATTGAACAAAAAAAGTAAAAAAGTAGTAAAGAGTAATCGGTTCAGCATTTATTTTTAATGATTGTTACACAATAAAAATTTAAACGTACAGCTTTAATATATATTTCTTTTTAGATAAATCCAAGATGAATAATAGTACACTGACGAAGTTTTTAACAATAATATGCTGTTCATTGTTTTTGAACGGACATATCCAAGCACAAGATACTCAGTTCAGTCAGTTTTTTACTGCACCTGTTTATATGAATCCGTCAATGATAGGATTTAGTGAAGCTCCACGTTTTACAGTCAACTTTAGAGACCATTTGCCCTCTTTCAAAAATCAATTTATAACAGCAGCGGTAGCATATGATCAACATATACATGATATGCGAAGCAGTGTAGGACTGAATTTAACAGTTGACATGGCTGGTGGTCTGATGAACACCTATTTTTTAAATGGGAATTTTGCTTATAACTTACCATTGGGTTCAAATATGAATTTCAAAGGAGGTTTTCAATTGGGTGTCATTCAGCAGTCTCTTAATACAGAAAACATTGTTTTGATGGATATGATTGACCCCAATTCAGTAACGGGAACCAATGATCTGCCAACAGGAGAATCTGCTTTGATAACAACAAGCAATACCAAGTTAGATGTCGGAGCGGGCTTTGTCCTTTATAATCAGGGGTTTTATGCGGG
This sequence comes from Bacteroidota bacterium, assembly GCA_020627525.1. Taxonomy (GTDB): domain Bacteria; phylum Bacteroidota; class Bacteroidia; order Chitinophagales; family UBA2359; genus JAHDGP01. The sequence continues at coordinate 601 of JAHDGP010000252.1, read as the reverse complement.
AGCATCCTTCAAACATTTAACACAACCTACTTTTGAATATACTGGAAATGATGATACTGACAATAAACTATCTATCTTATCCTCCGTACACATAGGAAAGGCATTTTATTTAAATGATCCTTTTTTTGATAAAGATAGGTGGTCGGTAGTTCCTAATTTATTAGCAACAGTACAAGGTAAAAACAAACAAGTCAACGCAGGTGCCTATGTCGGATATGGATATATTTTTGGTGGATTGTGGATGAGACATACTATTAAAAATGCGGATGCGTTAATAACCATGATTGGGTTTAGAAAAGGTATTTTCAGAGGAGCCTATAGTTATGATTTTGATTTGGGTAAAGTAGCATCAGCTGCGGGAGCCCACGAAGTGTCACTAACTTTTGACCTTGGAAACGACCCATATAACAAAAGGAAAGCCAGATTGAGAAATCAAATTGACTGTCCAACTATGTTTAAGTGATCTTTGGCATAAAATTTTGTCTATTGTAGTAATCGCTTTGACATTTTCATAGTCTATAAGTTGCTTGCAAAATTACTATGCACTCATTTGACTAATAATTAATAAGAAAAAGCTAATTTTGTCAGCCTTAAAATTTGG
>JAHDGP010000251.1 GCA_020627525.1 Bacteroidota bacterium | reverse complement strand
AGCGATTCATTTTTTCTTGATTGGACTCTATTTCTTCGATCTCCCAGGGCTCAAATGACTGATACAGCTCTCTATAAACAGGATCTATAATACAAGCACAAACAGCTTTTTCTCGTTTGTTGGCACTACCGCTACAATAGAGGTTTTGCATATTTTGAATGTTCTCTCCATCAAATATCTTCTCTAATTTTGGACTGGTTAAAAAACTGGCATTCCCAGATAAAAACATATATCCCAACAAGACAGCCATTATTACAAACAGCACTTGTGCTAGATTTTTAAACATACTCTTTAAAAAGAAGAGCATTACCATTCCTACAATGATGAAAATTACAACATCTACATTATCCATAGTCGTGATGTTTTGTTAGAATTTATTAAAACTTGGCATTTTGATTAGTAACAAACACATATAGAGATTATCTTATAATAATCAAATAGTTTAATTACATAAATCATACCGAAATTAAACAGAAACCTTCAAAAAAACAAAAAGCATCGTTCTTGTATAAGAAAACGATGCTTTTATATATTTTGTTTCGACTAAGTTTTTACCCTAAAAGTTCTTTCAATTTGTTGTCCAATTGAGATCCTCTTAAGTTTTTAGCAACTATTTTACCATCTTTGCCAATAAGGAAAGTAGCTGGAATTGATCTTACACCATAAGCTTTTGATAAATCAGAGTTCCATTTTTTCAAATCACTGATATGACTGTCCCAAACCAATCCGTCTTTTTCGATTGCTTTTTTCCATCTGTCAACATTTGAATCAAGAGAAACGCTAAATACATCAAATCCTTTGTCTTTGTATTCATTGTAAGCTCTTACTACATTAGGATTTTCTTTACGGCAAGGACCACACCACGACGCCCAGAAATCTATCAAAACAACTTTACCTCTCAAATCAGTTAAAGCCATTTCTTTACCTTCAGGATTTTTAGCTTTTAAGTCAACTGCTTCTTTACCAACAGCAAAGGCAGCTTGAGACTTAGCTTTTGCTTTCTCTTGAGAAATAAATTTACCCAAATTTGAAGTCAATGCATTCGAAGGCATATCTTTTTTCAACCTGTTATAAGTCTGATCATAAACTTCAGGACCATTTGCATATGGTAAGTATTGCATTGCCTCATAAGCTAAATGTGCTGTTTTTGCATTTTTTATATAATCACTTACAAAAGCTTTATCAAATTTTTGCCCAGCAATTGCTTTTTTGTTAAGCTCATATAAGCCTTCAATTTCTTCATTTCCAGAAAGACTGAAATTTCTAGGATCATTTCTATCAACTTCAACATTGATAGGTTGATTATCTAATATTATGAAAACAGGTGTTCTATCAACCATTATTCTGGCAAAGTCTTTTGCGTCAATTTTATTAGACATTGCAAAGGTTCCGTCAGCTTTAACACTTGTTGTATCAAGCACAGAGGTAGATCTGCCTTGCACTTTTTCAAGTCTAACTTTTGCTCCAACAGGAAAATTGTTTGCTACTCCTTGAATTAAATAGCCACCATCAACTGGTTTAATGCTTTTCATTCCATCTGTGCTTGCAGAATTAACTGCATCACCAGTGCCATCTTGGTTACATCCAAATGTAAAACCTAGAAGTACGATTGCGATTAGAAATTTGAATTTCATTTTTTTTCTATTAATTTTTTCTCTAATATATTTTTTGCTTCTTTAGCTGGAATTTTGCCCTTCGAGTCCTTCATTATCAATCCCATAAACATTCCAATTAAATTTTTCTTTCCATTATTGTAGGCCTTAACCTGTTCAGGATTTTTAGCCAAAATGTCATCAATAACCTTCTCAGCAAAGCCACTATCAGTATCTAACAGCAAATTTAACGTTTTTGCTTGTTCAAAGGGCTCAATTTCAGGATTTTTAACCAATGCATCAAAAAGCTGCTGCTTTGCAGACTGCATTCCTACTTTCCCATCAGAGACCAAAACTATTAATTCGCTTAGCTTTTTGGGTGGAACATTAAAGTCTTTTATTCCAATATTGCTATCATTCAAGTAGGATTTTACTGAATTCAACATCCAATTTGCAGCTGTTTTGTGGTTTTTGCAATTTTCAGCCAGTTCTTCAAAGTACAATGCGAAATCCAGAGACTCTATCAAGTTATCAGAATCATAATCTGACAACTGATACTCTTTGGTGAATTTCACAAATAATTCATTCGGCAATGGCGGCATTTGACTTTTGACACTTTCCAAATATTCATCCGAAAGATGAATTGAGCACAGATCAGGTTCAGGAAAATACCGATAATCGTGCGCCATTTCTTTGTCCCTTTGAGGTAAAGTTATTCCTTTTGCTGAATCAAACCCTCTTGTTTGTTGAATAATTTCCTCTCCATTTTCCAGACAATCAATTTGTCTTTTGAATTCAAAATCTATTGCTTTTCTAATAAATTTTAAAGAATTCATATTCTTAATCTCTGCACGATTGTTGTACTTTTCGGTACCACGCAAACGCACAGAGATATTTGTATCACATCTCAAAGAACCTTCTTCCATATTTCCGTCACTCACCCCAAGAAAGTCAATAATTCTTCTAATTTCATTTAAAAAGAGGGTAGTTTCCTCCCCTGAACGCATATCTGGTTCGGTGACAATTTCTACGAGGGGAACGCCCGCACGATTTAAATCAATCATCGAATATTTAGAATCTTGGTCGTGGGAGCTTTTGCCTGCGTCTTCTTCCAAATGAATGTGGTGGATTCTAATAACTTTTTCGTCACCACTTTTCAACCTGATTTTTACAGAACCACCCAAACAAATAGGTTGGGCATCTTGTGTTACTTGGTATCCTTTTGGTAAATCTGGGTAAAAGTAATTTTTTCGATCAAAGCGGTTGTTAGGATTGATTTCACAATTCAAAGCATACCCGAGCTTAACGGCAAACTCAACAGCCTTCTCATTAATCTTTGGAAGTGTGCCAGGATGTGCCAATGTAATAAAGCTCGTATGATCATTTGGTTCAGCGCCATAGGTCGCAGAATCGGGAGCAAACAATTTGCTTTCCGTTTGTAATTGAACGTGAACTTCCAAACCTATTACTGATTCGTATTTACTGTAATCTGCCATCTACTCTTATATGTTAACCTAAAATTAATGTAAAGGATCTTTTATATAAACTTTTTAACTAAGATTTAATCTTTACAACTTCGCCACCAAATTCTTTGCTTCGGTTAGTGCAGCATCAATGCCATCAGCATTATTACCGCCTGCAGTAGCATAAAAATCTTGTCCACCACCTCCACCTTGGATGTGTTTAGAGATAGCTCTAATCATCTGGCTTGCATTCACATTTTTCGAAGCAGTTAAGCCTTTATCTGAAATAATTGTTAAATGTGGTTTGTTGTTAATTTTTGCGCCCAAAACGGCCAACAAGTTTGGCACTTCCCTTTGCAAGTCAAAAGCGATTTGTTTGACCATATCTGCATTTCCAGCTTCAATGTTAGCTGTTAGGAACTGAATGCCATTCAACTCTTCAATATCAGCTTTCAAATCGTTTTTCAGTTGTCCTGCTTGTTTGCTGTATAACTTGTCTAGTTCTTTTTTTAGCTCTGCGTTTTCTGTAGACAGATTTTGTACTCTATCAACGACGCCTTTCGGATTTTTAAATACGGATCTGATAGCGTTTAGTTGTGCTATTTCTTGTGTCATCCATTCATAAGCAGCAGGTCCGGTAATTGCTTCAACTCTTCTCACACCAGCAGCGACGGAGGTCTCCGTTACTATTTTACAAAAACCAATTTCACCCGTTGCATTTACGTGCGTTCCTCCACATAATTCTCTTGAGAAATTTTCATCAAAAGTAATTACACGAACAAAATCTCCATATTTTTCACCAAAAAGTGCTTTCGCACCCATTTCTTTTGCTTGGTCTATGGGCACATTTCTCTGCTCATCCAAAGCGATGTTTTCCCTAATTTTTTCATTTACCAAAGCTTCCACTTTTTGCAAATCATCTGCCTCTACTTTTGCAAAGTGAGAAAAATCAAAACGCAATCCACCTTCATTTACCAATGAACCTTTTTGTTCAACATGGTCTCCCAATACGACTTCCAAAGCCTTTTGAACCAAGTGTGTCGCTGTGTGATTATTGGAAGTTAAACTTCTCAAGTTAGGATTTACAGAAGCAAATACTTTTTCGTTGGGATTTTCAGGCAATTTGTCCACAATATGAACAATCAAATCATTGTCTTTTTGTGTGTCGAGCACTTTAATTTTTTGATCGCCAATTGTCAAAGTTCCACGATCTCCAACTTGTCCACCACTTTCAGCATAGAATGGGGTGGTGTCTAAAACCAATTGGAATATGCTTTTTTTCTTTGTTTTAACAGTCCTGAATTTATTTACAACAGTTTCAGATTCCAGGAAATCATATCCAATAAATTCACAATCTTTGTTGTCACTGATTGTTGTCCAGTCACCAGCTTCCATTGAAGTAGCATTCCTAGCACGATCTTTTTGTTTTTTCATTTCTGCTTTAAAACCAGCTTTATCAACAGAAATGTTGTTTTCACGAGCGAGTAACATTGTCAAGTCTAATGGGAATCCATAGGTGTCATATAGTTCAAAAGCTGTCTTTCCGTCTATGTCTTTTTGGCTTATTTGCTCAAATCGTTTTAGACCTTGCGCCAAAGTTTTTAGAAAAGATAATTCTTCTTCCAAAACAACTTTTTGTACAAAATCCAAACTCTTCTTTAGTCCAGGAAAAATGTCAGCCATTTGCTCAGCCAATACAGGAACCAGTTGATTCAATAATGGTTCTTTATAATCCAAAATACTGTAAGCATATCTAACTCCACGTCTTAGAATCCTTCTAATAACATATCCAGCACCATTGTTAGAAGGCAATTGACCATCGCTTATGGCAAATGAAATAGCTCTGCAATGGTCTGCAATAACACGCAAAGCAATGTCTGATTTTTCATCAGCACCGTATTTTACGCCGCTTATTTCTGAAGCTTTGCCTATTAAAGGAGTGAAAACATCTGTGTCGTAATTTGATTTTACATTTTGAAGGACCATACAAAGTCTTTCAAAACCCATTCCCGTATCGACATGTTTTTCAGCAAGTTCAACTAACTTACCATCCGCTTTTCTATTGAATTGGATGAAAACTAAGTTCCAAATCTCAATGACTTCTGGATGATCCATATTAACAAGCGACTTGCCATCTGTCTCAGCTCTTTCTTCATCCGCTCTAATATCGACGTGTATTTCAGAGCAAGGTCCACAAGGTCCTGTGTCTCCCATTTCCCAAAAATTATCTTCGCGATCAAATTCAAGTATGCGGTCAGGATCAATTAATTTTGACCAAAAACCCTTCGCTTCAGAATCTAAAGGAAGGTTGTCTTTTTCGTCTCCACTGAAAACGGAAACATAAATTCTGTCTTTCGGAATTTTGTAAACCTCTGTTAGCAATTCCCAGGCCCATTCAATGGCTTCTTGTTTGAAATAGTTACCAAATGACCAGTTGCCCAACATTTCAAACATTGTATGGTGATAAGTATCTACACCTACTTCTTCCAAATCATTGTGTTTACCTGAGACCCTCAAACACTTTTGAGAATCACAAACACGCTTAGCCTTGGCTTCCTTATTGCCTAGAAAATAGTCCTTAAACTGGTTCATTCCAGCATTTGTAAACATCAAAGTTGGGTCGTCTTTTACAACAATAGGAGCCGATGGCACCTCGGTATGTGCTTTATTTTTGAAAAATTCCAAAAAAGTATTTCTTATTTCACTTGCCTTCATAACATTATTTATGTCAATATTTTATAAATTAGCGACCGGTTTAGATATCGCCAATTTTTATTTGATAATTTTTTACTGCTCGCAAAGTTAATTCAATTATCTTTTTTTAGTATGGGAAAGGAAAGATACTATTATAATACTACGACACTTCGCTATGAAAAGATTGAAGTGTCATGGAAAATGAGGCTACTCAGAATCTTTGGATTTATGTGTGCTGCCTTGGTCTGTGCTTTTGCAATTGTTGTATTTTCTTTCAATTATATTGAAACACCTCAAGAAAAAGCGATGAAAAAAGAGCTGGAGGATATCGATCTTGTTGTAGAGCAATTGATTGCAAAAAACAGTAGAAATCAGAAAGTTATAGAAGACTTGCAGGCGAGAGATGACAATATGTACAGGGTCATTTTTGAAGCTGAACCTTTGTCATCTAGTATTAGAAATGTTGGAGTAGGTGGTAGAAATAAATATCAAGATTTAGAGAAATTTTCTAATTCAGAGTCATTAATTGAGTTGTCTGAAGACCTTGATCGAATTGAAAGACAAATTTATATGCAATCTAAATCTTATGATCAAATTGCGGAATTAATTGAAAATAAAGAAGAATACAATGCTTGTAGACCTGCAATTCAACCAATTGCAAATGATGATATGACTCGTGTTGCGTCTGGTTTTGGAATGCGTATCCATCCTATTTACAAAACTAGGAAAATGCATCAAGGAATGGACTTTACTGCTCCTGTTGGAACAGATGTTTATGCAACAGGGAAAGGAGTAGTTGAAAAAGTGCAGAAAACAGATAGAGGCTATGGCTATAATGTAGTTATAAATCATGGTTTTGGATTTAAAACCAGATACGCTCATTTAAGCAAAATAACCGTTAAAAAAGGCACAAAAGTTAATAGAGGTGATGTTATAGGGTTGGTTGGAAATACAGGACTTTCTACTGCTCCACATTTGCACTATGAAGTGATAAAAGTTGAAAAAGAAAATGGTCAATTGGTAGAAAAAAGAGTAAATCCTGTTTATTATTATTATAATGACCTATCTCCAGATGAGTATGATGAAATGATAGAATTGTCATCAAAAGCTAATCAATCCTTTGATTAATAACGTTTTCCG
>JAHDGP010000250.1 GCA_020627525.1 Bacteroidota bacterium | reverse complement strand
CGCTGGACTTTCAATTGATCAAAGTTTGTATGTAAGGCTCCTGCAAAAAGCAAAAAACTTAACATTACATCCAGTAACAAAGTTTTGAAGTCAATTTGTGACATCATTGTTACTGCATAATTTAGAAAAACATCATTTACCAAAGAAGTGCCCATTAAACCAAGTGTGAAAACTATGGCAATAAGCATTATACCAATGGTATTTGGCAATTTTAAAAATCGTATGTTGATGTATCCAAAAGCGGCACACAGACAGGTTAGAATGGTAAATATTGTAAAAAAATCCATTAAATGTTATTAATAAGAAAAAAGCCTGACTGCAAGTTATCACAGCCAGGCTTTATAAAATAGTATAAACTTATATTTTATTTAATTTCAATGCTAAATGGCATTTTCATTTGTGCTTTATTTCCATTTGCTATCAAATCTTCAATTGATTTATATTGCTGATAAATTTTCGAAAATTGCGAATTTGAAATATAAGTAGAAACAAGCTCATCTTCTTGTCCTGCCAATTTTTCCATAAATTGTTGAATAGGATCTTTTTGACGAGGATACGATGATTCTCTGTAATCTTCAATTCCAGCAAGTTGAGCTGCATGGGCTATTGCATCTTCTAAGTTTCCTAATTCATCGACCAATCCTTGTTCCATGGCTTGTTTGCCAGTCCATACTCTTCCTTGAGCAATTTCTTCAACTTGTTCCATTGTCAAACCTCTACCATCTGCCACGCGTTGTTTAAATTGTAAATATATTTGATCAATTTGGTTTTGAATGATTTGGCTTTCGGTTTCTGTCAAATCACCTGATAGTAACATGGATGATGGAAAATCAGAATATTGAGTAGTTTTTACATTATCGAATGTAATACCCAGTTTGTTATTGTAAAATTCATCCAAATCGAATAACATTCCAAATACACCAATTGATCCAGTTAAGGTGGTTCTTTCAGCAAATATTTTATCAGAATTACAAGAAATAAAATACCCACCAGAAGCCGCATAATTACTCATCGAAGTAACAACAGGAATGCCTTTTTCTTTGAATTGTTCAATTTCATTCCAAATTATATCAGAAGCTAATGCACTTCCACCAGGAGAATTGACACGCATTACTAAAGCTTTTACCTTATCGTCTCTTCTTACTTTTTGTAAAATATTTTTGAAACGCTCCGATCCAATATTGTCTCTGGTTCCTTTACCATCTACAATATCTCCATCTGCATATACAACAGCAATTTTATCTTTTAACAATCCAGATGAGTTGCTCAATGTTTTGATATACTTTTGAAGCGATACAAAATTGATTTTTTCTTCATCGTCCAAACCAATGTTTTGTCTTATAAGATTGTAAACCTCATCCTCATAAATGACATCATCTACCATTCCATGCGTTTTTGCATCAGCAGCATTTCTAATTTTTAAATTATCAATAATATCATGAAGGTTTTCCTCTGATTTGCCTCTTTGAAGGGCAACTTTTTCTAAGTAATTATCATAGAAGTCACCTAAAAACTGTTTTACTTGCTGTCTGTTAGGTTCGCTCATTGAAGTTAAACGGAAAGGCTCCGTTGCACTTTTGAATTTTCCCGCATAAAAGATTACAGGCTCGATTTCCAATTTTTCTAATGCATTTTTATAAAATGATAGTTCAGCACCAAAACCTTTAAGTTCTAGTATTCCAGAAGGATTTAAATAAATGTTGTCAGCAACACTAGCAAGGTAGTAGGCTTTTTGTGTAATTCCTTCACCATATGCAATGATAAACTTTCCACTTTCTTTAAAATCAATCAGAGCATTTCTGATTTCTTCAGTTTGCGCCCATCCCGCAGAAATTCCGCTGATGTCTAAATAAATACCTTTTATACTGCCATCATCTTTTGCCTGAGCAAATGCCCTTTTTATATTGTCTAAACCAACTTTACCAACAGGACCTGTATTGACGGGTAAATCTAACTCCTCGAAAGGATTTTCTTGTCCTCGCTCTCCAATCAACATCCCTAAAGAAGTTTTAAGAACAGAATTAGATTTTACGGTTACTTTATTTGATTGCGACATTTTTGTAATGCTTCCAATTCCAATCATGAAAAATAAAAACATCAGCAACATAATACCGACCATTGTACCTAGGACAACTTTTAAAAATGATTTCATAGTTTGTGATAACGTTAATTAATATTTCTTATACTTTTAACTTATTTCGTTGCAATTAAGTTTCTTTGCTACTTAATTATGGATATAAAATTACGAAATATTGCCTATTTATTATTAGGAACAAACCTCGGAGATAGAATAAATAATCTAAAAAGGGCTATTGAAAAAGTTGAAATGAACTCCAAAGTTGTTTTGCGTTCTAAAATTTACACAACTGCTGCTTGGGGTATTGAGAATCAGAGTGATTTTTTAAATCAAGTCGTTTGTATTCACACAGAGTTTGATCCCCAAAAGTTGCTTGAAAATGTCCTTGATATTGAACAGCAATTGGGCAGGGAAAGACTTGTTAAATGGGGGAGTAGAATTATAGATATTGATGTTCTTTATTTTAATGATGAAATAATAGAAACTCCCAAATTAATCATTCCACATCCTCAAATTCATAATAGACGATTTACTTTAATTCCGCTTGTAGAATTAAATCCTGATTATATCCACCCAAAAATCAACAAAAGCAATCTTGAACTTCTGGAAATATGCTCCGATACCTTGTCAGTTAAGAAGTGTTTCAATTGAAATATTTGGAAAAGTCAAAAAAAAGCATTACTAGGTGCCTTCTTCCTATAGGAAGAAGGCGAGTAGTTTTAGGGCTTCCAAATCCGAGTATTTTCTAAACGATTTTAATTTTTTTTTAAGAATTTTTGAAAATGTTTAATCATTCTTCAAAATCTTCATTGATAAGTGCATATCGAATGTGATTTTCCCATTTTCCATTTATTTTTAAATAACTTGGCGAGAAACCTTCTTTTTTGAAGGATAAACGTTCAGCCAGTGCAATAGACTTTAAATTGGAAGGCATTATGTTTGCTTCTATTCGATGAAGTTTAAGGGTTGTAAATGAATGATTTATAACAGAATGCATTGCTTCTTGCATCAATCCTTTACCAATGTAATCTAAATCTAATTTGTAACCAATATAACAAGATTGAAAAGCATTCCTGATGATTTGGGATAGACCAACATCACCAATTATTTTTGAAAAAGCCGTATCATCTTTATCAAATAGCCAATACTTGAACATTGTCCCCAGAGCAATTTGCTGATTTTGTTTCATTAGCAACTTTACCTGATAATCGAAGGTGAAAAAGGATTCAGGCCAAGAAGGCATACTTTTTTTGAAATGATCTGCATTTTTTTCAAAATAGGATAAAACAGTAGCAGCAAAACTTGCATCCAGTTGGTAAGCGACAAGCCTGTTTGTTTCAAATAGCTTAACAGTCAAGGTGATTAATTATTTAGTTTGCAATTTAATTATGGAACATCAACTTCCAGCTACATTTTTTTTACTGCCAAAGTCAATCTACTAATATTGATAATTTTATCATCATCATTGTAAATTTTTATTTCCCAAACATGGGTACTTCTGCCCAGATGAATGGGTTTTGTTATTCCGGTAACCAGCCCCTTCGTCGCTGGTCTTAGGTGGTTAGAATTTATATCAAGTCCAAAACACTTGTAAGTTGGAAAATCAACAACCAAATTGCCAGCTAAGCTTCCTATGGTTTCTGCCAATACCACAGAAGCACCTCCATGAAGGATTCCAAAAGACTGAGTCGTTTTGCTATTTACAGGCATCGTTGCTTTCATAAAATCAGGTCCTATCTCAGTAATCAAAATTCCTATATTTTCAATCATACAACCCTTATTGAAATCATTCATCGCTTCTACCGAAGGCGTTCTAAACCAAATAGGCTTCGTTTCTTTATTTTCACTCATTTAATTTTCTTTAATATGTACACTACTTGCTTATCATAATAATTAATTGACAACCCGTGTTCATGCGCTTAAATATTTTGCGTGGTAAATTTAGTCAATAATTTTATCTAGTAGATGTAGAAAAGTATCTTTGTGCTTTAACAAAAGAAACTATGAGAAATAAAATAATAGCAGGCAATTGGAAAATGAACTTGAGTCTGTCAAATGCAAAAGAATTAACAACAGAAGTTGTGAAAAAAGTGCAAGCTCTTAAGCTATCAAAAGAGGTAAAAGTTGTTTTCGGACCATCGGCTCCTTATTTGGAATCTGTTGTTTCATTGATCCCCAAAAGTGCTAAGGAAAACGTTTCTGTTTCAGCGCAAAATTGCCACGAAGCTGAAAAAGGAGCTTACACAGGCGAAATGGCTGCTTCTATGATCAAAGAAATAGGTTGTGAATATGTTATTTTAGGACATTCTGAAAGAAGAAAATATTTTTTAGAAAATAACAGTTTGCTAAAAGAAAAAGTAGACAGAGCCTTAAATGCTGGATTGAAAGTTATTTTTTGTTGTGGTGAAACACTTGAAGAAAGAGAGGCTAACAAACAATTTGTTGTTTCTCAATTTCAATTGGAAAATACTGTTTTTAAGCTGACTGAGAAAGAATTTAAAAATATTGTTATCGCTTATGAACCTGTTTGGGCAATCGGAACGGGTAAAACGGCTTCTCCTGAACAAGCGGAGGAAATTCATAAATTTATCAGAAAAATAACTGCTGACAAGTTTGGAAAAGAGGTAGCTGATGAATTGACTATATTATATGGAGGTTCTGTTAAGCCAGCCAATGCAAAGGAATTGTTTTCAAAGCCCAATGTAGATGGTGGACTGATTGGTGGAGCATCATTAAAGTCTGATGATTTTATTTCAATCATAAAAGAAATATTGTGAGCTACAAAATAGTTGAGCTAAACATTATCAATGAAGATTTTATGGACATCTTCATCGCAGAGCTGAGTGCTATTGGTTTTGATGGATTTGAAGAAACACAGCAAAAGATTCTAGCCTATATCGAAATTGATCTTTTGAATACTGAAAAATTAGAGGAATTGGTAGAGAAATATTCGAAAATGGCGCAAGCCTCGATAGTTTCGATAAAAGATTTGGAAAATAAAAATTGGAATGAAGTATGGGAAAGCAATTTTGAGTCTGTTGTAATTGCGGAAAAGATAATTATCAAAGCTCCGTTCCACCAAGTCGAAAAAGAGTACCCTTATACTATTAAAATTGAACCAAAAATGTCTTTTGGTACAGGACACCATGAGACAACATCGCTCATGTTGAGTCAAATGTTAGAGCTTGATTTTGAAGGCAAAACAGTATTTGATTATGGCTGTGGAACTGGAATTTTGAGCATAATGGCTAGCAAACTAAAAGCTGCAAAAATTACCTCTATTGATATTGATGAGTGGGCGTTTAAAAACTCAAAAGAAAATTTTGAAAAAAATGATGTCACCAATGCAACTGTACAACAAGGACAAATTGAACTTGTTGAAGGTCAGAAGTTTGATATAATTTTAGCAAATATTAATAGAAATGTAATTCTGGAAACCTTTACAGCGTTAGTAAATTGCCTGAATGATGGAGCCAAACTTATGTTGAGTGGTTTGCTGAAAGAAGATTTTGAGATTGTCCATCAAAAAGCTTTGGAGTTTAATCTTGTATTAAGCGTTAAAAATGAAAATAATAAATGGATTATGTTGTATTATAATACTGCTGCAAAGTAATTTATAATACGGTCTAGTCCCTTGAATTATAGAAGTTGTTTAAAATTGATGTTCAACCTTCAATTTTAGACATCTTTGTTAAGGAAAACATCACTAAATGTTGAAACTACAAACCCTCTTCCTACTAATATTGGTGTGCTTTTGCAATTTTGCAATGGCACAGAACTTCTCTAATGATAAAATTGAGTTGGCAAACCAGCTGGATCAATTATTTGTAAAATATCAGAATCCTAAGACGCAGGAAATTATAAATGAATTTAAAACAGTCACCTTAGAAGGCTATTCTATTCAAACAGTTGAGCAAAGTGCCCGTTTGTTTGATATAATGACTTCTAAAAAGATGAAGCCAGTACCTTATTTTGAAAAGGTACTAAATTGTTTAAATGAGTTTAATAAAATTGAATCGAGTAAGGCTAAAGAACTCAGGGATGATTGGATGAAAACAACCGTTCAATATGCTGATAGTCAAAAAAAGCTAAAAACGAATGCTTTTAAATCTTTTGTTGAATTTTCAGAACTGTTTTTAATTGAAAGAGCTCTTTATAAATCCGCGGCAAAATTGTGGAAGATAGAAGGCAATGATTTTAAATTTGTTTATGAAAATGATGCTCCTTCTCTGATAATAGGAAAGACAAACCTGGGTGCATTTGCCAAAAGAGACTCAACGACTATTTATGAAACTGAGGGTGTTTACAATCCTTCAAAAACCAAATGGACAGGAAAAGGTGGAAAAATTAAGTGGAATGAATATCAATATGATTCGATTAGAACGGAAAATGCTTATGCCGAATTAGCCGATTATGCTATTGAATTAAAAAAACCAGAGTTTGAAGCCATAGATGTTTCCTTTTATCAAGAAGAATTTTTCCAAAAACCGCTTAAAGGTAAATTGACTCAAAAAATTGGTATTTCTTCCAATGATAGAAAATTGTATCCACGATTTAAATCTTATCAACCTGATGTCCAGCTCAATAAAATTGACCCTAAGGTTAGTTTCAAAGGTGGATATGGTCTGAATGGAAATAAAATTATCATATATGGAACAGACAGCACCAAAGCTTCCATGTTTGTAAAAGATGATTCTGAAAAAATCAAATTTAGATCGAGTAGTAGTTCTTTTGGAATTAATAATAGAGAAACAGTAAAATCTAATAGTACAGAAGTGGCTTTGTACTTTCAGAATGATTCTATTTACCACCCCAATTTACAGT
>JAHDGP010000249.1 GCA_020627525.1 Bacteroidota bacterium | reverse complement strand
TTACTTTTTTAACGTAGGAAATCAGAAAAAAATAATGATAAATTGGTTCAAGTTATTCTTTTCGCTTTACTTAACTTCTCTTAAATTGAAATTTTGCTGATATTTTGTAAATTGTATTTTTGATAAAACTCAACTATTTTATTTTTCGGAAAACAATTACTAAATAAAAACTGTTTAAAATTATATGCCATCTTAAAGTATATGAATTAAACAGAATTGTTAACAACAAATTTTTATATTATGACACCATTGCCAAATAATAATATTCTGAGCAATTTTAAGTATGATTTACCTGCTTCCATTATCGTTTTTTTGGTAGCAGTTCCGCTTTGTCTCGGTATAGCTTTGGCTTCGGGTGCACCTTTATTTTCTGGCATCATCGCCGGAATTATTGGAGGTATCGTAGTAGGTGCTTTGAGTGGTTCACAACTGGGCGTTAGTGGTCCTGCAGCAGGACTTGCTGTTATTGTACTGACTGCAATAAATGAATTGGGAGCTTATGAAATCTTTTTGCTAGCTGTTGTTATTGGAGGAGTATTTCAAATGCTGCTCGGTTTTGCAAAGGCTGGAATTATCGGATATTATTTTCCCTCCTCGGTCATTAAAGGGATGTTGTCGGGTATTGGAATCATCATTATCCTCAAACAAATTCCACACGCTTTTGGATATGACAAAGACTATGAGGGCAGTCTTGCTTTTAATTCTGCTGATGGTCACAATACCATATCACAGTTGTATTATATGCTCGAAGCTATAAGCCCTGGAGCGTTAATAATAACACTTATATCTATGGCTATTTTGATTTTATGGGAACAACCATTTATGAAAAAAATCAAATTGTTCAAAATTGTTCAAGGTCCTTTGGTTGTGGTTTCTTTAGGTATTTTGTTGAATTTAGTTTTTCAAAATATTCCAAGTTTGGCTTTAAGAGCAGAACAATTGGTTTCTATTCCTGTTCCTGATTCTATCAATGGATTTTTTGCGCAGTTCACTTTCCCAGATTTTAGCCACATTGGAAATTATGCTGTTTGGGTAACAGGATTGACAATCGCTGTGGTGGCAAGTTTGGAAACGCTTTTGTGTTTGGAGGCAACAGATAAACTAGATCCGTTTAAAAGAGTAACACCTGCCAATCAGGAATTAAAGGCACAAGGTGTAGGTAATATTATTTCAGGTTTGATTGGAGGTTTGCCAATTACTCAGGTAATTGTTAGAAGTTCTACAAATATTCAATCTGGCGGACGTACAAAATTGTCTGCCATTCTGCACGGTGTTGTTTTATTAGGTTGTGCAATGGCTATCCCAATGGTACTGAACCTTATTCCTTTGGCAAGTTTGGCAGCAATCTTATTTTTAGTAGGTTATAAATTGGCAAAACCAGCTTTGTTCAAGCAAATGTATGCTTTGGGACAAAGACACTTTGTTCCCTTTATAGTAACTAGTTTAGGTATTGTCTTTACTGATTTATTGACGGGAATAGGTATTGGTTTGGTTGTAGCAATTTTCTACATCCTTTACAACAATTACAAAAAACCATTTTTGTTTGAATCTGGCAAGCACATCCAAGAAGGAACGATCCGTTTGGAGTTGGCTGAAGATGTTACTTTTATCAATAAAGCGAGCATTCAACGTACATTGACTCAAATTCCTGATGGTGCAAAAGTCATCATTGATGCTTCCAGGTCTATCAACATAGATCATGATGTGGTGGAAATTATTGAAGAGTTTCAAACAAATGCTAAATTCAGAGATATTGAGTTGGAGTTGATAGAATTCGAATCTGTTGACATTAAAAACCAAGTTAAGAAAGTAGAACATGCTTTGATCAATGATTTAGTATCTAAAGGTGGAAAAACAAAAACGGCACCTACTAGTTAATAAATAAAAAAGTTTGCTAAGGCATCTTTTTGCTAAACTAGCGAAAAGGTGCTTTTTTTATACCTGAACAATAACCAACAAAACAGTATTTCAATATTGTGAAAATGAATAAAAAACTTTGCATTGCTATTACTTTTATTTTAATAGCAGCAACCTCAGCACCTCTTCTTGCTCAAAACGATATTTGGGGCAATTGGCTGATGTATTTTGGTACCAACCGTTTGTCAGATAAATGGAGTATTCATTCTGAATTACAATATCGTAATCATACAGTTGAGCCAGTTAATATTGAGCAATTGCTTTTGCGTACTGGTGCCAATTACCACCTTGCAAAAAATGCAACACTTACCCTGGGTTATGGTTATATCAATTCTCATGTTTATGAAAGTGAACAAAGAGCGCCTGAATCAAAAGAACATCGAATATTTCAACAATTAATATTGACCAATAAAGTAGATCGTGTAAAATTTGAGCATCGTTATCGTGTAGAGCAACGTTGGGTCAATGATGTTTTTAAAAATCGTTTGCGTTACCGACTGATGTTGTTCATTCCAATAAATAATAAAACAATCACAGAAAAAACCTTTTTTGTTGGATTGTATGACGAGCTTTTTATGAACACCGATAAAGTGTTTTTTGATCGCAACCGTCTGTATGGAGCATTGGGCTATCAGATCAATAAAGAAATGCAAGTTCAATTGGGTTACTTGAGACAAAGCGTGAATGACTTTGGTAAAAACTATTTGCAATTTGCCATTACGGTGAATCCTAATTTTAGCAAGGAGGATTGAATTATCAACCTACTCTCTGCCTACTCGCAACCTTCCTATAGGAAGAAGGCACCTAGTAACGAAATTTATGCAATTATCCAAATGATTTTACAAAAAAACACCAAAGTCGATAAAACAGAGGATGAAATAATGATCTTTCTCTGTATCTTTTGCTGCACATTTACATTACATAATTGATAGACGTTGTAATACAATTATGTATTGATGTTTTCGTTTTAAGGATGCATGAACAAAGTTTTATCAGTACTGAAAAAATATCCAGTTTCGACAATCATAGCAGTAGCAATTTTTTTGCTATGCATTGCGAGACCACCATCCAATTTACCTAAAATGTCGATTAGTTTTACAGACAAAATCGGACACTTTTTAGTTTATTTTATATTAGCTATTTCAATGGTTCTTGAGAGCAAGCGGAACAAAGATTTTGTAAATATTTCTAGGAAAAGTTTGACAATAAACTTCATTGCTTTAGGTGTTTTTTTTGGAGTTTTTATTGAAATTGTCCAATGGTTTTTTCCATATAGATACTTTGAACTTGGAGATATTATAGCTAATTCATCAGGAAGTATATTGGGTGTTTTATTGTTGACGAAAATTTTTAAATAGATAGTTTAAGTACTTTGTTACAACGGTTTTTTTAATCATCGAACTCACGTATTGTGAGTTCTTAAATTTTGTGATTATGAATGCTGTGAAATTTTCAAATTTAACCTTTTTAGGTTTTTTGTCTACAGCTGCATTAGCTGGTTTTTATTCTGGTATAAATGCAATTGCTGTTTTGTTTGGTGGATTGTTCTTGGTGTTGATGACAATGAATTTGTTTGTCAAATTAAAGAATACGGATAAAATTATTCAAACGAATATTTTGTCAGGAGAAGACGATAAAAAATATGTCAAAAAATACAAACAAGCAGACATGAGGCGATTATCCTCAATGTTTCTTTTTTGTGGATTGTCGATTGCAATTTTGAGCAGTATTTATGCTTTTGAATGGAAGGTGAACGGTCCTGAAGTGGTAGATTTAAATAAAAAGACGATCATTGATGAAGATGAGATAGAAGTGATTCCGCCTACATTGAAAAATGAACCTGAAAAAATTATCCCAAAAATAAAAGAACCTGAGCCAGAAGTAGAGTTGGAAAAAGATCCAGTTATTGAGTTGGTAGATGATGCTGTTTTGCTAGAAGAAGAACAACCAAAGATTCAGGAAAAAGATGCTGCACCTGATGTAAAAGTTTCAGAAAAAGTTGTGGAGGACGTATTGGTTGATCTTGATAACCTCCTATCGAGTTTAGAAGAGGAAAAAGAAGAAGAAACAGAAGGTACTGTTTTTGTGATTGTTGAGGAGCAACCATCTTTTGTTGGAGGTGATGTTGAAATGATGAAATTTATTTACAAAAACATCAAATATCCATCAATTGCCAAAGACAATGATATAGAGGGAAGCTGCGTGATTTCTTTCATTGTGGAAACAGATGGAAGTATCAGCGATGCAAAAATAGAAAGAGATATAGGAGGAGGATGTGGAGAAGAAGCTTTGCGAGTGGTGAATAGTATGCCAGATTGGAATCCTGGAAAACAAAGAGGGAAAGCAGTTAGGGTAAAATATAATTTGCCTGTTTTTTATAAAATGAAGTAAATGTGTTGCCAATCTTGTATCTTTTGAAAAATCTTGCATTATATAGACAAATAAAAGCTAGAATCCAGTCAATTAGATAGATTGGCACATTTTTTATATTAATTAAGTGAGAATGTTATGTACAATAGGAATAAGTGACTATTTGGTAAGAGAAATGTAAAATATGCAATTTTTGCATGTTCCTATTTTGACATAAGAGATATTTTTGCTATTATTACGAGTGCATGTAAAAATGCAGTTTAGTGGAGTAATTTAGCTTTTCTAAAATTGACTTTGTAACCTCAAAAAAAGAATTATAAATATGGGAGGTATTACTTTTTCAGATGTATTGATCTGGGGGCTTTTATTGGCTGGTGCCATAGGCGGTGCTTATGCTAATATTTGGGCTTTGACGATACTCTGTGGTGGCTTACTAATTGCCCTTTTGGTTTCTTATTTTTTAATGAAAGTTGTTAGTCCGGAAAAGATCATTCAAATGAATGTAAAATCTGGAGAAGATGATAAGAAATACATTAAAAAATACAAACAAGCAGATATTGGACGATATACGTCTGTTTTCTTGCTGTCAGGTTTGGTTATTTCAATTCTAAGTACAATTTATGCTTTCAACTGGTCTCAAAAGGAAGTTGAAGTTATGGATTTGGGTGAATTGGTAATTGAAGATGATGTGGAGATTGTTCCACCACCTTCTGCACCACCACCACCACCACCACCGCCACCACCGCCACCACCACCTGAGATTGAGGTAGTAGAGGATGAGGAAATCATTGAAGAGGAACAACCAGAGATTCTTGAAACGGAAGCCGATGAAGAAACAGTTGTTGAAGAAGTAGAAGAAGTGGTTGAAGAAATCGAAGAGATTGTCGAAGAGATCGTGGAGGAAGTAGAAGAGGTTACAGAAGATGAGGTATTTATGATCGTGGAAGATCAACCGACTTTCCCTGGTGGAGAGGCTGAAATGATGAAATTCATCTATGAAAATATCAAATACCCACCTATAGCAAAAGACAATAATATTGATGGTATGTGTGTTGTTTCTTTCGTTGTTGAAAAAGACGGAAGCATCAGTAATACCAAAGTTGCCAGAGATATTGGTGGAGGATGTGGAGATGAAGCATTGAGAGTTGTTAAAATGATGCCTAAATGGGCACCAGGAAAACAACGTGGTAAGCCTGTAAGGGTTAGTTTCAATTTACCAGTAAGATTCAAGCTTCAATAGAGAATTTTATTAAAAATTACTTAAAAAAAGCAAATTTAGAAGGCTGTGCGGAAGACGCACAGCCTTTTTTGTTGTCTTTCCTTTACATTTGTAATCTTAATGCGTTGAAATGCGTTAAATAATATGAATTCAATTTATTGTATGAAAAATATCACCATTCTTGTTTTTACCTTAATTATTTTGGCTCAATCCCTTACTGCTCAAAGTAAAGTAAAATCTAAAAAGAGAGGAACTACTATAAGTGTTAATCAAAATACAGATTTGAAATTGGCACAACAGTATTTTCAGAAAGGGGAGTATGAGAAGGCGACACCTTTGTTTCAAAAGTTATATGAAGGTTCTCCTACTAATTCGTACAATTATAGAAATTATTTGAAATGTTTGGTTTTTCAAAAGAAATTTGATGAATCGCAGGAGTTGATAAAGAAACATTTTAAAAAGAAAAAGAATGATCCAAGTATGTTCATCGACATGGGTTATGTTTTTCGTCAGCAAGAACAGCCTGAAAAAGCAGAAGAGCAGTTTAACAAGGCTATTGGAAAGTTGTCCAACAACAATGCCAATGAGGCGAGGTCGATGGCAAGTATTTTCAATCAACTAGAAGAGCCTGAATATGTTGCAAAAGCTTACTTAAAAGGTAGAGAGCTGACGGGTGATCCACTTGCTTTTGCTTATGAACTGGCAATGACCTACAAGAAGAAAGGTGATTATCCGAATATGATTAGTAGTTATTTGGACTATGTTCAAAAAACGCCTCAAAAAGTTCAGCAATTGAAAAATGAATTTCAGGGTTTGATGAAAATGGAGAAATACAAAGATGTTATCCAAAGTGCCCTGTATAAAAAGGTTCAAAAGTACCCAAACGAATTAATTTTTCCTGAGTTATTGGTTTGGTTTTTTGTGCAAGAGAAAGACTTTGATTCTGCATTTATTCAAGTGAAAGCATTGGACAAAAGACTTGGAGAAAATGGAATGCGTGTATTTGATTTAGCACAATCTGCTTTAATAGAAAATCAGTTTGATGCTTCTATAGATGCTTATCAATATGTAATTGATAAAGGAATAGATAATCCAATGTATGTAAATGCAAGGCAAGCCTTGGTTGGAGCTAAAATGAAAAGGTTGCAATACGATAATGAATACAATGATGAAGATTTAAGAGTTTTAGAGCAAGACTTTTTATCTATGTTGGATGAGTTTGGACGTAATGAAAAAACGACTGGCACGATGAAAAGGTTAAGCCATTTGTATGCCAACTATATATTTGATTTAGACAAGGCCATTGCTATTTTAGAAGAAATTATAGATATGCCCAATGCCCAAAAACAAATGAGGGCAAGATCTAAATTAGATTTAGGAGATTACTACATTATGAAAGGCGACATTTGGGAATCAACC
>JAHDGP010000248.1 GCA_020627525.1 Bacteroidota bacterium | reverse complement strand
TTACCTCACCAACAAGCTAATGGGACGCACACCCATCTTTCAACGCCGGAGCTTTAATTACACTAACATGCGAAAGTGTAATACTATAAGGTATTAATCCCAGTTTCCCGAGGCTATTCCTTATTGAAAGGTAGGTTGTGTACGCGTTACGCACCCGTTCGCCGCTCTAATAATCCCCGAAGGGACGTTCTCGCTCGACTTGCATGTGTTAAGCCTGCCGCTAGCGTTCATCCTGAGCCAGGATCAAACTCTCCATTGTTAATAATTATTATATCGTTTGTCTGGTCAATTTAAAAATTGACTTTGAGAGCTTACATCTGGTTTAAATGATAACTATACGCAAAAATTAATTTGTTTGCTTTCCTTTACATCACTTCAATGAACTTAAATCTTTTTTTCTTAGCCCCTTCCGGGCGTATCGTTTTATTTGATTTCTAACGAGTTGCAAAGGTACAACCATTATCCATTTTTCCAAATAAAAAGTCAAGAAAAATATTTTTTTATTTTATAAATACAATCCCACTTCGTTCAATGGGACCGCAAAGATACAACCTCTTTTTATTTATCCAAAATTTTTAGAGATTATTTTTTAAAATCTTTTTTAACAACAATCCCACTTCGTTCAATGGGACCGCAAAGATACAACTCTTTTTGATTTACCCAAAATTTTTAGAGATTATTTTAAAATCTTTTTTTTAACAACAGTCCCACTTCGTTCAATGGGACTGCAAAGATACAACTCTCTTTTACTTATCCAAAATTATTCTATATTATTTTAGAATAATTCTCAAGATAGCTTCAATATAGCATTCGAAATGCTGTCTAAAGCCCTTATACACTGGGTTTTCATAAGAAATACTACTTTAAATTAATTTTCGATATAAATAAATCAAGTTCATTAAACAGCTATATTTTAACTACACAAACACTAAATATCTAGTAATTATAAATGTCAGAGTTGATTTATCTACGCTATTTATCTCTTTGGAATACTGAAAAAGAAGGTTGTACCTTTCCCAAGTTCACTCTCTAACCATATTTCACCATCATGTTTTTCTATTGCTTTTTTACAAAATGACAGCCCTATTCCTGTTCCTGGGTATTCATTTTGTAAGTTGAGCTTTTTAAAAATTTCGAAAATTTCATTGAGTTTATCTTTAGGAATACCAATTCCATTATCAGAAATACTAAAAACATGTCTATCAATAAGATTAATAGAAGAGATCTTTACTTTTGGCTTTTTCCCTTTACCTACAAATTTGATAGCATTGCTTATTAGATTTTGAAAGACATTTCGAATAATCTCCGGATCACAATAAACACAAGTCGGTAATGAATCAATTTCAAGTTCCGATTCTTTAGATTTTAGGGAGAAGTTAATATCGGCTAATAGATCATTTACCAAATTAAAAATGTTTGTATTCCGCAGTTCCAGTTTTTGATTAATAGAAAGAGAAAAGTTCAACAAGGCCTCCACAGTATTTTTCATTCTTTTAGTACCGTTCAAAATAAAGTCTAGGTATGTTTTTTCTTGATCTGATAATTTGTGCGAAATAGAATCAGCAAACAGGTTTGAATAGTTTAGAATATTTTGCAATGGTGATTTCAAGTCATGTGAAGCATAATAAGCAAAGTTTTCTAACTCATTATTCGTCTTTATATACTCCTCCAGCTTTTGATTCTTTAATTTTAATGAAGACTCTAAACTTTTGATATTGGTAACATCAATCATTTTACCAATAATAAAATGCGCTCCCTGAACAGTAAATCTATTTTTGTAAATGATCATGTTGCTTCCTTTTTGTTTTATCGAAGAAACATTTTCATTTTTATAAGGAGTTCCAGATTTTAAAATTGCTAAATCTATAGACTTTGTTTTCAGCCAATCATTAGGTTTCATATAAAACTCGCAGGTATTTCCAATCAAAGCCTTTCGATTCAAACCTAAATACTCACAAAAAGCATCATTGACAATTGAATATTCAAGATTCTGGTTTTTAACATACACAGGAAATAACATAGAATTAAGTATAGATGACTTAAACTCTTTAAAAAAGTCTTCCTTTGATGGTCTTTGAATAGATTTGTTTTTTACCATTATTAATCAATGTGAGTTGCAGCTAGTTGGACTCAATTAGCAACAAATACCATTCCACAATAATATGTAAAAGACATTAAATAACAATGTTCCATATTTTTGGAGCAAATATTATCAGTCCAATAATAACAGCAACAAAACTGCTTATCAAAACAGCAGCGGCGGCAGTATCTTTTGCCTTCTTTGCCAAAGGTTTGTATTCGGACGTTACTAAATCAGTTAAATTTTCAATACTTGTATTGAAAGCCTCCATTGTTAAGACCAATCCTATAACTAACACAATTGTACACCATTCCCACGTTGCAATTTTTAGTAAGAAACCTAAAATGAGAACAATTATTCCCATATTGATATGAATCAAAAAATTATGTTCTTCTCGAACAACGAGTTTAATACCGTTTAAGGCAAAGCCCAAACTCTTTAAAAATCGCTTTATTGAGAATACTTGTGATAATTTCATCCAAAATTTGTTTTAGTAATGAAAATGTAATAAATCTACAATTGGGGTTGATTCTCCAATTCTCGTCTCTATTTTTCTGAAAATTATTAAGACTTGGGCATAAGTAACCAAGTAAATCGACTTAAATCAGAAAAGATAATTTTTGATTTCTTGATTACTTTAGGCCGTGTACTTAAGTAATGGTTAAATAATAATTCATATTTTAGCCAAATATGAAAGCTAAGATAAATTTTGCAGAAAAAGAATATACTATTGATTTTAGTAAACCTATTGATATTTCCATTCCATTGAAAGAGGGAATTGAAAATGTCAATGCCTGGTATGCTCCATTTGTGGAAATTACTCCAGTGAAAGCAGGCGATTTTATTGGCGAAGTATCACAAGGTGGACCAGTAAACTTTAAAAATGTAAAATTAAATCCTCACGGCAATGGTACTCATACAGAATGTGTGGGACATATTAGTCCAAAGGCTGAAATATTGGACCAATGCATGAAAACGTTTTTCTTTAAGGCTCATGTATTGTCTATCTATCCTACTATCTTGGAAAATGATGACAGGGTAATTACGCTCGATGCGGTGCGAGCTTTGATGGCTGATGTAAATGAGGCTGAAATTGGAACGGCTATTATTATAAGAACCCTTCCTAATGATCCGATGAAAAAGACATTGCACTATTCAGGAAAAAATCCTCCATACATGGATCATTTAGCGATGCAGTTTTTGGTGGATATGGGTTTTGAACATTTATTGATTGACCTCCCCTCCGTCGACAGGGAAGAAGATGCTGGCAAGTTATTGTCTCATCATGCTTTTTGGAAATATCCTTATGATACGAGATATAACTGTACTATAAGTGAATTGATTTTTGTTCCTGACGAAGTAAAGGATGGCGATTATTTTTTAAACATTCAAATTAGTAGCTTGCAAATGGATGCCAGTCCAAGCAAACCTGTTTTGTATGAGATATTGTAAAGTTGTTTTTTATAATTGAGTTATATCAAAGGCATATTTATAACTTATCAAGTCTCTCTTTTTATTATTCTCCAACCAGCCAACTTCATTGTGGCTAAATTTTATGATATTGTTTGTTGTTGATTCTTTGAAGAATGTTGCTATTTGGTTTAGAATCTCAAGTTCTTTAGAAGTAAACAATTTATCATTAAATTCTCTCTCAGGATGTGCAACAAATTTTTCTCCAATACTATCTTCACTAAATTCATGTATTTGAACATCAACATCATTTTTATTTACTAAATATTCAAATATACTATTAAAGTTACTTGGCACAGGACCCATTTTAATTGCTCTATACTTAACACCGCTCATTGAAAAACAAGTTTTCTTAAACGCTAAGAAATCCGCATAAAACAATAACTTATTTAATTTCGTTTTCCACGGTTCAACCTTGGATGAAAAGAAAACAACCATTTCAGTTATTTTTTTGAGACTGGGTCTAACATAACCTGTAAATTCATCTGGCAAACTTTCTTGTACTAAGTAGTTTTCGACATTAGTATTACAAGCATTTTTATCTCAATGTTTGACAACAACTCATTTTTTTTTTGATCCATTTAATACTTGTGAAATTTCAACAACAGATTTAAATTTCCTAGGGTCTCTCATTAATTGAATCATGTTTCCATTCGATTGAGAAGGTATTTCTCCATTTTCATAATTCCTATAACTATTGATTCCAAGACCTAAAATTTCAGACATTTTAACTGCAGATAATTTATACAAATTCCTAATGCCTTTTATCTCCTCAGGAAAAGGGAGATTATATTTATCTCTGTATTGATTATTACCGTAGCTTTGGCTATGCTAAGAATTTCTTCATTGCTAAATGAAAAATATCAGCGTCATTTTGCATACATTATTAATTTCAAATTCCCTTATTCAAACTTAAATCAGATCAAAAATTTTCAATTTCGATAAAATAAAAGCTTCCCTACCCGACTTTCGCTATGTTCTAGCCAATATGGGTTTCTTGATTTTTGTCAATCTAATTGTCAAACCGTTTTGGATTTTTGGGATTGAAGTCAATGTGCAAAATATTTTGGGAGCTGTTGAGTATGGAAATTATTTTGCCTTGTACAACTTCGTTTTGCTCTTTGGTGTTTTTCTTGATTTAGGGATTAATTATTACAACAATAGAGAAATTTCCAGGAATCCTGAAAAGCTAAGCCTCCACTTTTCCAACATCATTCAACTCAAGTTTTTTATTTCCATTGGATATGTATTATTGGTATTGGCAATGGCTTTCATTTTTCAATACAGTTTTCAACAAATCCAGTTGTTGATGCTATTGATGCTCAATCAAATTTTACTGTATTATTTATTATTCTTTAGATCAAATTTAGGTGCTTTGCAACAATTTAGAAAAGACAGCCTTGTTTCTGTTTTGGATAAATTGATGATGATTTTTCTCTGTGCTTTGGTTATTTGGGGTGGAATCGTCCATTTCAATATATGGTGGTTTTTGATTGTTCAAACCATTGCTCTGACAATATCGGTTTTGGTCAGTTTCAGTTTGGTTTACAAGGAAACGCAATTCTTTACTTTCAAGTTAGATCTTCCATTATTAAAAAAAATTCTACTTAAAAGTTATCCTTATGCATTGATTGTATTACTAATGAGTATTTACACGCGAGTGGATGGTGTTATGCTAGAGAGGATGTTGTCAAATGGAAAACAGGAAGCAGGAATTTATGCTGCGTGCTATCGCTTGTTGGATGCAATAAGCCAATTGGGTTTACTTTCGTCGGTTGTGTTATTGCCAGTATTTTCCAAAATGATAAAAAACAAACAAAATGTTTGGCGGCTAGCATTCGGATTGGGGATTGGCTTTTTCATTTTTTCAACAAGCCTTGCCATAGGTGCTTGGGTTTTCAGACAACCAATAATGGATTTGCTTTACACTGAATCAACTAGTTATTATGGTCAAATTTTTGGCTTGCTGATGTTTTCTTTTATTGGCATTTCAGCGATGTATGTTTTTAGCACATTACTCACCGCAAACAACAATTTAAAATTACTCAATTACATTGCAGTATTTGGTGTCTTATTAAATGTTGGTTTAAATTTCTTCCTAATATCTTCCCACCAAGCATTGGGGGCAACTGTGGCAACTGTATTCACTCAAAACCTGATTGCATTTATACAGTTTATCTTTGCATTTAAGATTTTTCGTTCTATCCCAAAATAAAAAGCTACTGGCAATTTTCTTTGTATTCAAAAAGGGCTCCAGAATATCCCATTTCAATGGCAGTTTTAAAATCGTCGCAAGCACCTGCTACATCCATCGTATTAAGCAATGCTCTTCCACGCATTAAAAAGATTCTTGGATTCGACTTGTTTATTTCCATATATAATGAATAGGCCTCTGCCGCCTCTTCATACTGAAACATTTCCATGTAAACATCTCCTATTCTTTCATAAGGAGAAGGATAATCAGGTCTGATCCAAGCCAAACGCATGAAATCATCAAGTGCCGCTTCATAGTTATTGTAATGACTCAAATATAAATTCCCTCTATTAGAATAAGCTTGCCAACATTCGGGATTTAATTCTAAAGCTTTGTTGTAATCTTTCATAGCTCCATCATTCTCATCTCTATACCCACGAATTATTCCTCTATTATTGTATGCCTTATAATATTCAGAATCTATAGCCATACATTTTTCATACTCTTTATAAGCTGCTTCATTGTCACCCAATTTCATAAAGGCATTTCCACGATAATTATAAGAGTCTATGTGTTTTCTATCTACTTGGATCGCTTGGTCAAAACACAGTACTGCATCTTTGTGTTTTCTCAATTTTTCCAAACACCTTCCTTTGTAGTAATAAGTATCAGCTTCCAGGTGTTTTAATTTGAGTGCTTTATCCAAAAAATCCAACCCTTTTTGATAAGCATCCAAGTAGTAATAACAAACACCTTTATAATGATGTGCCTCTCCCAACTCCGGCTCTAACTTAATAGCTTTGTTTAAATCTTTCAAAGCATCTTCGTAGTCTTCATCTATCGTTTTCACCATTCCACGTAAGCTGTATGCTTCAGCATAATTTTTATCTAACTCAATCGCATAAGTTAAATATTCTTTAGCGTAATCGTATTTCTCCAGTTTTATCTGACAAATACCACGGTAATAAAATGCAAACTTGCTTTCTCTTGAATGTCTATTAAATACTTTAAAATCTGCTTCTGCTTTTTTACATTTATCAGATTCGGCATAAGCCATACCTCTTTTCAAATAGGCATCATAGAATGCATCATCATAAGTAATAACATTTGAATAAGATTTTATACTTTTTTCAAATTCATCTTGTTTAAAATATGCCTCTCCTTTATAATAATGGGCCTTCACATTTGAAGGGTCAACTTTAACCACAAAATTCAAATCTTCGATACC
>JAHDGP010000247.1 GCA_020627525.1 Bacteroidota bacterium | reverse complement strand
AGAGGACCGTATTTGCAAAAAGCTACCGACAAAAGTATGGTTGTTCGTTGGAGGACCTTAGAACCCAGTATATCAAAAATTAATTATGGTGTAAATGCTGGTAATCTAAGTCTTACAAAATCAGGTTTGTTTCCGACAACCGAACACGAAATAGAAATTACTGATCTTGCTCCTAATACCACTTATTTTTATGAAATTGAAAATGGTGAATCTTATAATGTAGATCTAAATTCAGACTTGTATTTTAAAACCTATCCGACTTATGGTTCAAGTGAACCATTGAGGGCTTGGGTGCTTGGAGACTGTGGAACAGGAAATGACAACCAGAGAAATGTCCGTGATGCCTACTACAATTTAACTGGCAATCAGCACACAGATATGATGCTCTTTTTAGGAGACAATGCCTACAATGATGGAACAGATGAAGAGTATCAATATGCCGTTTTTGAAGAGATGTATGAGGAACAAATGAAGAACACTGTTTCTTGGTCTTGCTTGGGAAATCACGACGGTCATGCAGCTGATTCAGACAGTCAAACAGGACCTTATTATGATATATTTACCTTTCCAAAATCGGGCGAAGCAGGTGGTTTAGCTTCGGGCACAGAAGCCTATTATTCATTTGATTATGGAAATGTGCATTTTATAATGTTGGATTCTTACGAGACAGATAAGACAGTTGGCGGAGCCATGTACAATTGGTGTCAAAATGATATTCAAAATACTTTAGCAGAATGGATTGTTGGTATTTGGCATCATCCACCATACTCAAAAGGCTCACACAATTCAGATACTGAGAACGCATTGGTGAGAATGAGAGAGAATTTCCTTCCGATGATGGAAGACAATGGCGTAGACCTTGTTCTATCAGGGCACAGTCATTCTTATGAACGTTCTTATTATATAAATGGACATTATTGCAATTCAAATACTTTTAATTTTGAAGCGCACACGGTTGGACAAACGGGCGACGGAGATGGAAAAACAGATGGTGACGGTGCGTATGTAAAGATGAATCTAACGGATGGTGTTTCTAAAGGAACAGTCTATATAACGGCAGGATCTTCTGGTAGAAAAACGAATGCCGCTTTAAATCATCCAGCAATGTATTACAGTGTAGCGCAGTTGGGGTCTTGTTTGTTGGAAGTAAATGGTTCAGAATTGAAACTAAATTTTGTTCGGGAAAACGGAACGATAGAAGATTATTTTACGATAAATAAAAATCAAGAACTTGCGCAGGTTTTTAAACTGAAAGCAATGCTTGGTGGAAACTACGATTCTGCAACAAATATGATGTCAGACAATTTGCGAATTCAAGATTACATTCCATCCATTGATCCATATGAAAGTTTGAAAACGACCTGTAACAATGTTTTTAACGAAACAGGTGAAAATGCAGTTGTTGATTGGGTAAACGTTGAATTTAGAGATGCGGCAAATCCTGCAAATATTTTACAATCAACAGCATATTTATTACAAAGAGATGGAGATGTAGTAGATATAAATGGAAGCGATTTGTTGGTGGCTCCAGATATGAGTAGCAGTTATTATTTAGCGATTCGCCATCGAAATCATTTAGGTGCCATGACAGCTACGGCAGTAAACTTTGCAGGTAGTCCTGAGCTTGATTTTAGCAGTCCACAATTTGCGACGTGGGGGACAATGGCACAGAAAACAGTTGACGGAAAGAACGTGCTTTGGCCTGGAAATGCAAGGGTAGATAATCAGGTGATTTTTCAAGGAGCAGACAATGATCCAAATGACATATTTTTTGGCGTTTTAACTGATCCAAACAATGCTTCTACGGCTGTTAATTTTATTCAAAAAGGTTATTATAATACAGATATAAATTTGGATGGTGATGTAATTTATCAAGGTCCAAACAACGATCAAAACACCATCTTTTTCAATGTTTTGGAGCATCCCGGAAATACGACTTATGCTACTAATTTTATAATTACAGAACAGTTACCATAGGTAAAGTAAATCAGAAGAAGGGTACTTAATTCCACGGACCATCTATTGTTACATTATAAAAGGATTTACCGTCAAATCGGTAAAGTCCTCCACCTCCGCCAACCCAAAATCGACCTTCTTTATCCTCAAAAATTGTTTGAACGGCTCCAACATCCAGCCCTTGATTTTTACCGTAGTTGCTAAAGGATACTCCATTGTAGCAATACACACCAAAACCTTCAGAGCTAAACCAGATATTTCCCTCTTTATCTTCATAAATGACACAAACTTCATTGTTGCCAATATTATTGTTTCTGTTGTAATTGGTAAAGGTCTCACCATCATATCGGCTCAGCCCTCCGTGTCTTGTTCCAAACCAAATGTTCCCTTTTTGATCTTCCATGATATTGTCTACACTGTTATCGGTCAGCCCATCTTTTTCTGAATACTGGGTAAATGATTGCCCATCGTATTTAAAAGCACCGTAACCATTTGTACTAAACCACATATTGCCTGCTCTATCTTCTGAGATAGACCAAGTAGTCATTTTAGTAATGAAATTGCCACTCGCTTCTTCTGGATAAGGAAGTTTAAAAGGCTTCCAGTTTCCACCATCAAACCGAAATATATTTGATGCAGAACCTGCCCAAACAGTGCCTTTGCTGTCGGCAAATATGCTCCAAAATCGTTGACCTCCAAAGTATAAGAGATCAGTATAATTGGTAAATTGTTTTGCACCTTCTTTAGTAATAGACCAATCATATTTCACAACCCCCTGGTCTGTAGCAAACCATATATTTTTATCTGGATCTTCTGTGATGCCCGTGATTTGTTGACCGTGGAAACCTTGTGCATTTGAGAAATACGAAACGCTGTCTCCATCATAATGCGCTACACCATAACCGTTTGTTCCAAACCATAGATTGCCATTTTTATCTTGAAATATATTTCGTACATAGTCAGCTATTTGCTTATTGGACTTTAAAACTATTTCTGATTTATTTACTTTGTTTTCAGATTTTTTTGGTTTGTCCGAACCATCACATGCAGTATTGAGAATTATCGAAAATAGAATAAGATAAATTTGTGCATTTAGAATATTCATTTTATCAAATTTTGTAATTCATATTTGACAGCCAACAATGTGATTATACGAAAAATTATTTCACAACACTGACCTTTATAAAGTTGGTAGAGTTTCTCGCTTGAACAGGAATACTACCTGTAATCAAAACGATGTCGCCTGATTGTAACAATTCTTTATCTTTCAAAATTCCTTCTAAGTCATCCATCATCTCCTCATGATTGACGAAATTATTGTAATGGAATGCTCTAACACCCCACAATAAACTTAAAGTGTTTAGTAACTCTTCATTTTCAGTAAATGCATAAATATTTGCTTTGGGTCTAAAGCTCGACAAGGCAAAGGCAGTATAGCCAGATTTGGTGGTTGCAATAATCGCTTTCGCTCCAACTTCTTGTGAAATAAAAATCGCATTGTAACAAATCGCATTTGATAAAAACTTATTACTTTCTCTGTCTAAAGTGTGTTTTAGATTGTAAATACTTGATTGTTCTTCTGAACGATAAGCAATTTTTTGTATGGTTTCAATTACTTTTATTGGATGTTTGCCGACGGCTGTTTCACCACTCAACATCACCGCATCTGCTCCATCAAAAATAGCATTCGCAACATCAGTGATTTCTGCTCTCGATGGTACGGCATTTACAATCATACTCTCCATCATCTGTGTTGCAATAATGACAGGTTTGGAAGCAGCTATACATTTAGTAACTATTGATTTTTGAACCATTGGCACATCTTCAACAGGAATTTCAACACCCAAATCGCCACGGGCAACCATAATAGCATCAGAAGCTTCAATAATGGCATCCAAATTGGCAACAGCCTCAGGCTTTTCAATTTTAGCGACAATTTTAGCTGGGTGCGACTTAAACTCAATCATTCCACGCAACTTGATAATATCATTGGCTGTTCTCACAAATGAAAGCGCAATCCAACTAATGTCTTGTTGAAGGATAAACTCAAGATCCTCAATATCTTTTTTTGTCAAAGATGGCACTGAAATAGCAGTCTCAGGCAAATTAATCCCTTTTCTAGGACGCACAGTTCCACCAAAAACAGTTTTCAGCAAAACATCTGTTGAATTTATTATTTGTGCAACTTTTAACTCAATTTTGCCATCGTCAACCTTCACCACTTCACCCACTTTAACGTCTGCGGCAAAATCTTTGTAAGAAACCTGAACTTTCTTAATTGTTCCAAGAACTTTTTTGGTTGTAAAAATGATTTCATTCCCTTCTTTCAATTCAAAAGATTCCTCTTTTAATTCTCCTAATCTAAGCTTAGGACCTTGTAAATCAACCAAAATAGCTGTTTTAGTATTCAGCTTTTTATTTATTTTATGGATTTTTTCAATAGATTTCTTATGCTCTTCGTGCGAACCGTGAGAAAAATTCAGCCTGAAAACATCTACTCCCGTTTCAATTAATTTTATCAAAACCTTGTCATCCTTTGTGCTGGGGCCCAGGGTTGCTACAACTTTTGTTTTTGTTATATGATTACTCATATTATTATTATCTTTTATTGGTGCTAAGATTAGAAGTTATTTAGAAATGAGGGTTTTTTTATTAGATGGTCCAACACTTTGACGGTCCGACGCTTCAGTAAAAAGACGCTTATATATATAAATTTATCAATTTTAAACAACTTCTTGGTAATGTAAATGAGAAATAAGTTTATATAACAACATCAAATTGTTAAATTTTAATAAAATTTAATTTGAAAAAAATCTGTTATCAGAAGTCAAATATTTCAATTATCTCTCAAAACTTGCAAAAAATGCCTCATTTTGCTATAAAAAGATACGAAAGTACGTCAAAATGTTACAGTAAAGAAATCTTAATATCTTGATACTAAATATAATTGTCATGCAATAATGCTGTTAATTATACTTTTTTATTCAAATGCCGTACTTTTGCGGAAATTTAATTTAAACTTATACTTATGTCTGATATTAATTCAAGAGTTAAACAAATCATTGTTGACAAATTAGGAGTTGATGAAAGTGAAGTAACTGCTGAGGCTAGTTTCACAAATGATCTTGGTGCTGATTCATTAGACACCGTTGAACTTATTATGGAATTTGAGAAAGAGTTTAATCTTTCTATTCCTGATGATCATGCTGAGAATATTTCAACTGTAGGACACGCTTTCGAATACATAGCAGAAAAAGCTGAAGCTTAGATTCAATCTATAAATCTGTGGATATATTGAGAATTTTATTAGATACAATCTTTTAGTAAAATTCACAATATGTTCCAATACCTGCTTTCATTTTAATTCTATTGAAATGAAAGCAGGTATTGGATTTTTTTAGATTTCAGTAAAATGTTAATAGAATTTAATGGAATACAAAAAAGTAGTTATTACTGGACTGGGAGCTTTGACTCCGCTAGGCAATACTGTTGAAGAATATTGGGATGGATTAAAGAACGGTAAAAGCGGTGCTGATAAAATCAAATTGTTTGATGCATCAAATTTTAAAGTGCAATTTGCTTGTGAAGTCAAGGATTTTGACCCATTAAATTTCTTAGACAGAAAAGAGGCGAGGAAATTGGATCGTTTTGTTCAGTTTGCTATCTGTACGGCAGATCAAGCGATTGCAGACGCCAATATAGATGATTCGGTAAATAAGGATAGAGTAGGAGTTGTTTGGGCATCGGGGATAGGAGGAATGATTTCCCTTGAAAACCAAATTCTGGACTTTGCGGAAAGGGGAAATGATCAAGTGCCTTTCAAGTTTAACCCCTTTTTTATTCCTAAAATGATCATTGATATATCTTCTGGTCATATCTCGATAAGACATGGCTACAAAGGACCAAACTATTGTGTCGTTTCTGCTTGTGCTTCAGCTACTAATGCTGTTATTGATGCAGTTAATTTAATAAAATTAGACAAAGCAGATATTATCATAACGGGAGGGTCAGAAGCTGCTGTTTGTAGAACAGGAATCGGCGGTTTTGGTTCAATGCGAGCATTGTCCACAAGAAATGATTCACCACAAACTGCGTCCAGACCCTTTGATCTTGATCGGGATGGATTTGTTTTGGGAGAAGGCTCTGGAGCAATGGTTCTCGAATCTGAAGAAAGTGCGCTTAAAAGAGGCGCAAAAATATATGCAGAGGTGCTTGGTTACGGGCTATCTGCTGACGCTCATCACATTACTGCACCACATCCTGATGGATTGGGAGCACAAATTGTTATGAAAAATGCATTAAATGATGCAAAAATTCAAACAAAAGATGTAAATTACATCAATGTTCATGGAACCTCTACCCCTATGGGTGATATTTCCGAAGTAAAAGCAATTAAAGAACTGTTTAGAGAAGATGCTTATAATTTAAATATCAGCTCTACAAAATCAATGACAGGGCACTTATTGGGTGCTGCTGGAGCTATAGAATCCATTGCTTGTATCAAAGCAATTGAGCATGGAATTGTTCCTCCTACAATCAATCATTTTACTGATGATCCCGAATTTGATTCTAATATTAATTTCACATTTAATAAAGCGCAAAGTAAAAGCATTGATATTGCCATAAACAACACATTTGGTTTTGGTGGTCACAATGCATCGGTTATTTTTAAAAAATATTGATAATTTGCGTGCAATAAGAGTTTTTTATAATAAATATTTATCTAATAATAAAGAGTTATACAATCAAATAGCTCAACTGATTGGCTTTACGCCAAGTAATGTTGCGCTATATAAATTGGCGTTTCGTCATAGTTCAAGTGCCTCAGATGCTAGTAAAAGCAACGAGCGTTTAGAATATCTTGGCGATGCGGTTCTTGATACCATAATTTCCAGCTACCTTTTTAAGAAATATCCAAAAAAAGGAGAAGGCTATCTCACAGAGACAAGGGCTAAAATAGTCAGTCGTAAAAAACTTGGTGAGATTGCGGCCAACCTCGGCTTGCAAGAAGTAATTGAATACAAC
>JAHDGP010000246.1 GCA_020627525.1 Bacteroidota bacterium | reverse complement strand
TAAGTAATCCCCAAAAATATATAGGATGAAGAAAGTTCAAGGTTTAATTATTTTAAATTTTATAGATTTACAAACCGGACTAACTTACTACGCTTTTTTAAAAAAGTTTTTATCTGTTGATTGATGTTAAAATTCAAATTGAGCTTTTCGTAATGAATTTTTTTAGAGTTAAATTTATCTTTTAAATAAGCAATTTTGTTATTTATTTCTTTTGTAAAATGCTCTTTGATTTGAGCTGCATTTACATTTATGATTTCACCAGTTTCCAAATCCTCAAAAGAAGTATTTTTGGCATAGTTAAAGTTTAGTTCGTTGTTACTGATTAAATGAAAAACAATAGATTCAGCGTTTTTGTTTACATTGTTTAAAACACTGTGCTCAATTTCGTTATTTTGCTCATAAAAATCGGTAAAATATATATACAAGGTTTTCTGCTTAGCGTTAAGTGACAAATTTTGTGAGGACCATTTATCATTTGCTTTTTGTATTGCAAGTGAATGAAGAAAAGAATCCAATGTTTTAAATTTTTTAGATAAAATATTTTGATTTACAATGCTAAAGCTCAAACTGTCTTTTTGCATATCTCCAAGATAGGCGAGGGTGGCAATCATTGCTTTTGCAAATTGAAACTTGGAAATGTCATTTTCCACCTGATTCATTGAGTTGCTTGCATCCAGAACAAAATGAATATTTGTTTGAACATATTTTTGCGATTCTTTGATGTATAACTTATCAGAACGACCAAAAATTTTCCAATCAATTTTTTTTATATCATCACCAGCTTGATAAGAACGGTATTGGCTAAACTCCATTCCTTCATTCAACAACAAACTCTTATTCGCACCATTGATAAAACTTTTAGAAAAATATTTTGCAAGCAATTTCAAACCCTTTACTGTATTGTAAAGCTCGTTTTTATTAAAATTGGATGAAGGAATATTTTTCATCTGGAATTATTTCAATGAGGCAATTAATTTTTCTAGGACTTCTTTTTTAGAAATATTATCAGATTCCGCTTCAAAGCTTAAAACGATTCTGTGTTGTAGCACAGGTTCGATTAAATCAATTATATCTTGCTTTATAACGGCTAATCGTCCATTTAAAAAAGCCTTCGCTTTCGCACAGATAACCAATGCAAGCCCAGCCCTGGGTCCAGCTCCAAACTGAATCCAATTGTTTACAAATTCTAATTTAGAATTGTTTGGACGAGTGTTTCTTACCAAAGTATTTACCAACGAAGTTAGTTCTGGATTGATGTGAATTTGTTTAACAGCTTTTTGACAGTTTAATACATCACTTGCATTTATTACAGAGTCAATTTTGTTCAATTCACCTTCATAATCATTGGATAAAATTTTTAACTCACTTTCTTCCGTTGGATAATCCATATTAACCTTTAGTAAAAAACGGTCTTTTTGTGCTTCAGGCAAATCGTAAGTCCCTGATTGCTCAATCGGGTTTTGAGTGGCTAAAATGATGTACGGTTTATCTAATTCAAAAATTTTACCACCATAAGAAACCGTTTTTTCCTGCATCGCCTCAAGCAGGGCAGCCTGCGTTTTTGGAGGCGTTCTATTTATTTCATCAGCTAGAATAATGTTAGAAAAAAGTGGACCTTTAACAAATTCAAAGTAACGTTTTCCTGTTTCAGTATTTTCTCTAATCAAGTCCGTACCGATTATGTCTGAAGGCATTAAATCGGGGGTAAATTGAATTCTTTTATACTCAAGGTTAACAGACTTTGCAAAGGTTTTTACTAATAAGGTTTTTCCCAAACCAGGAACACCTTCTAGTAAAATATTGCCATCAGCCAAAAGCGCAATTATAATAGATTCGATAGTTCGTTCTTGTCCTACAATTACTTTCGACATCTCACTTTTGAGATTCTTGAGTTTGTTTTGTAGATCGCTTATTATGGATTCTGTAAATTCCAATTTATTTAATGACAGTCGTTTTAATGTTTACAAATTCTAAGATACCAAATTCTCCCAACTCTCTGCCATATCCTGATTTTAAAGTCCCACCAAAAGGAAGATTTACATTCGAAACGACCATTTCATTGATAAATACATTGCCTACATTTAGCTTTTCCGCCATTCTTTGAGCTTGTGGAATGTTTGTTGACCAAATTGATGCACCCAGACCATACTTCGAATCGTTTGCCACTTGCAGTGCTTCTTGTTCATCCGCAACAGTGATCAAGCAAGCAATTGGACCAAACAATTCTTCTCGAAAAGCTATATTATCCGTATCAATATTGGTCAATATACCTGGCTTAATATAATTGCCTTTGCATTCTACTTTTTCACCGCCTGTTATAAATACAGCCCCTTTTGATTTTGCTTTTTCAATTTGCGATAACAATTTTTCCAATAAATCTGGTCTGGCAATTGGACCAATATCGGTTTTCTTTTTTCTTGGATCGTCTAGTACTAAATTTTCGATTTTATTGACCACCAATTCAATAAATGCAGGGGCAATTGATTCCTCAACAATCCATCGTTTAGCACCAATACAACTTTGTCCGCAATTCAACATTTTGGACTTTACCGCTTTTTCAGCTGCCTCCTTCAAGTTGGCATCTGCTAGAACTATAAATGCATCGTTTCCACCCAGTTCCAAAACACTTTTTTTGATGTTTTTGCCAGCCAATTTTCCTATTATTTCTCCTGTGTCCAAGCTTCCAGTAAAGGCAATGCCTTGAACAACATCATTTTCTATAATGGATTTTACTTGATCGTTTGAAGCAAACAGATTTTGAAAAATATGTTCTGGAAAATCTAGTTTGCTAAATAGAGATTCCAATTCATTGGCACATTGTGGTACGTTAGGAGCGTGCTTTAGAAGAACGCTGTTTCCTGACATTATCGCTGGAACGGCAAAGCGAAATACTTGCCAAAAAGGAAAGTTCCACGGCATAATCCCTAAAACGGTTCCGATGGGTTCATACGAAACATAACTTTGACTGAAACCACTCTCTATTATCTTATTTGAAAGATAATTTTTTGCATTGTCTCCATAATATTGACAGATGCTTTTACACTTTTCAACCTCGGCAATTGATTCTTTGATTGGTTTACCCATTTCAACAGAAATGAAGGTTGCTAACTCTTCTTTTTGTTGGTCCAATGAATCAGATAGTCGAATAATTCTGTTACATCTATCTTCAATTGTTAACTCTTTATTTTCCTGGAAAGCTCTATTTGCATTCGATAATTTTTCGTTTAATATTTTAGAAGATATAATTTTATATTCTTTCAGTACTTTGCCAGTGCTTGGGTTGGTGCTGATATATTTCATATAGATTATTTAAATAAATTTTATACTTGTTTATTTGTAATTTTTTCACGAATCAGTTTGACATTTTTGTGATGATGTTCTTTCACAGATTCAAAAAACGGGTATTTTTTTGAAAGCCCTCTTGGAAAATGACTGAATAGCTCATCATTTGTTATGTTCGCAATCAAATTAATGTATTCACGCGAATTTGCAATGCGTTGTAGCATTTCTTCTTTGGTGTGAATGTGGTCTCCGTGTCCTACAACCAATAATTGAATATCATTTGTATTTACTATCTTTTCAATTTTATCCAAAGTTGCAAGATATTTTATTGGACAATCTTCAATGAAGGGAAATTCGATATTGCTGAGATAATCTCCAACGAATAAATAATTTTCTGGCTCAACCAAAGTAATCAAACCATCGGCAGTATGACCTGGTGCAAAGTAAAAGGTAAAGGTATTACTGTTTGTTTTTATGCTTTGACCCTCTTCAGAAATCACATTGGAAATTGTGGGAAAATTCAGTCTTTTAGGACGTTTAACATATAGAGAAATATCAAAATCCGAAACGGCTTTCATTTGTTTATCTTTGAAAGTAGAAAACAATTGCGAAGCAATTGTTTTATCCGCATCAAAACATTCTGACCCGACAATGTGGTCGTAATCTGAATGGGTATACAGTAGATAAACTGCCTGATTTTTTCTTATACTTTCTACTTTCTTTTGAATAAATGCTATTTCTATTGGCAAATAATTGGGGTCAACGAGAAAAATAATTTCCTCATTGTGAAACAAGATGCTACTTGTTCTGAAAATAGCACTTTCAAATACTATTAAATTTTTATTTTCAAATTGAATTTTCAAAATTAATATTTTATCAAGCGAATACTTTCAGTTTTAGAATCAGTTGAATAGGACAAAAAATAAATGCCTGCTTTAAACGGTCCAAGGTTGAATGCTGTGTTTACATTGTCTGAATTCAAAGTTGTTTTGTAAATCACTTTTCCATTAATGTCAAACAATTCTACAATGTACTCCTCAGGCACACGGCTGGAGTTGTAATTGTATCCGATATTTAGTTGATCAGTTACTGGGTTAGGGAAGGCAACGACAGGGTTCTCTGAAATTTGTGAACTCAAACATGTTTGCACTCTTTTTAGTTTAACAAAACCATTGTTTATATCATTGGCACTTAATACCTGCGTTTGAAATGTATCTTTCGATGTCACAAAGTAATAGTCCTCTGTAAAAGAATTTACCACAGTGATTTTACCAAGCTCATTGCTCAAATACCTTTTGAAATTTGTACTGTCATAAAATTCAACATATACACTATCTAATGCTTGTCCACTGCATTCATCATAAAAAGTTATTTCCTCCACTGTTTCTTTTTCTAAGAGAAATTCATAAGAATTAAATCTAGTAGGGTCGATTGAAACTTTAAATGTTTTTGATTTGAAGCCTTCTTTTTCAACAATGACAGTTATTTCTTTTGACAAATCTTCTAATGCAAGATTTAATTGAAAATCGCCTAATTGATCAGAATAAGTGGCGTGGTAATGATAAATTTCCGAAACTCGTGCATTTTCTATTTTTAAGCCTGTTGACTTTTCTCTAACAGTACCAGAAATATTTATTGGATTTAGAAAAGCAGATCCAAGCACAAATAAGCCATTTTGTCTATCTGAACATATAATGTTTCCAGATGGTAGAAAAGGGAATGCCCCCCAGCATCCTCTAAACAACGGTGGAACCGTATCAACTGGATAAGTGTCGTAAAACTCTGCCAGTTTCAAGTTTTGAGGGTCTGTTGCATCAATCACCTGAATGCCTTCTGTATAATGAGAGGTGTAGAGATAATTGCCTTTAACATGGGTGTTGTGAGGAATTGGATCAAATGCTGTTTGATTCGAATAGAAATTATCCAAAACATTAATATCCTTAAAATCGCTTATGTCATATGACCCCACCGTTCCATTTGAAACCTCATCTGTTGTATATAAATAATTACCATCTTCAGAAGGCCAAACATTGTGCGTAAAAGAATTAAATGTTTTTTGTTCAGCAATTTTAGGAACTTCACTTTTCTTTCTTACGTCTATGATTCCAAATGCACCTCTGTAAATTTCTGAAGTGTAAGCGATATTTTCCCTTACATAAATATCGTGGCAGTAGGTTTCATAAAAGCCTATTTTTTCTGGCTTTAGTGGATCGTTGTTTAGGTCCAAGGCTATAAACCCTCTGTGATTATTGGATCCAGCTATGTAAGCGATGTTGTATTCATCAATATATATATTGTGGGCTTTTGAAAAATGAGTTGCATCTAAATCCCATTCTACTTTTTGAGGGAGCATATTTAGGTTAATTATCATCAATCCGTCACCAGATTCATTGACAACATATGCATAACCATTGGGAGTCGTTTTTACATCTCTCCAAGTGCTTCTTTTTCCTTCAATAAAAAATAAAACTTTAGGATTTTCAGGGTCATTTATATCTACAATGTCAACACCTTCTACCAAACCAACAATAGCATATTCATTTCCAAATGGATCGGTATACCCCCAAATATCATTAGCAGATCCACTCAATGGAATGGAAGACTTTAATTCCATTTCAACTGGTTGACCAATTGCTTTACAATTTGCTAAAATTATTCCTAAAAAAAGAAGAAAAAAAAACTTAAAATTTCTATTCTGCTTTTTGTAAAATATAATCGTCGTAATTGAGTAAATGCAGGTATTTATTCTCATATAAATTTATGTTGCCTGTTGAGTCAGAATAGATTGGTTTTAAATTGAAACCCATAAATGTTCCCGTTTTATTTACATTGTTGATGGCATACTCAAAATCATCATCTGGATATTCCATTAACAGTTTGCCAAAATAAGTAATGACATCAAAACCAATATTCGCATATTGAGTTGAAGGTTTGTTCATCTTATTGTAATAAGTAATTTCAAAAAACTGAGCATCCGGATTGTTTCTATTCTGAAAATAATTATTGGTAAATGAAATATCTAACTCTTCAAAATATTCTGGATCAATATTCTCAAATTTATACCAATTTGGCATTCCATATATCACAATATCGTAATTGTTTTTATAAGCGTACAATTTGCTCAAAATGTCATTGACAAAAAACTCATTGTTGGAACAAACAATAAAGACATTTTCTTTGTATTCGACCAATCTTTCTTTAATATTTGGATATTCTTTTTTTATATAAAGGAAGTCGTTAAACTTTGTAAATGAGCTTTCAAAAGAAGTATTGACAGGATGTTTACTTAAAAACTTCTTAGCAATATTCATTTCATTTTTTTTATCCTGATGAATAACGTATGCATCCGCATAATTTTTGCTCAAAATATGATCATATAAGTAATCACAATGTGTATCCAAAGTAGAACTCATATTCAAGTAATATGGATTATCTGTTACAAAGCTCGTTTTGGGTGAAAGTGGACTAACTATGTAAGTCTTGTTTCTTTTGCAATATTCACTAGCAGCCATTAACGGTTTGTTGTAAACAGGTCCAATTATCAAATCAACAGTTTGCATTTCGGGCAATTCCAAAATTCTTTTAACAATTTCGCCGCTACCTTCTGTATCATGAATATTAACATTTACTTTAAAACCTTGCAACTTTAACTCATCAAGTGCAATCAATGCACCTTCATAAAATTCAAGTGCAATTTTAGATTTTTCATAAATCTCTTTGTCTTCAATTCCCAGTGAATTATAG
>JAHDGP010000245.1 GCA_020627525.1 Bacteroidota bacterium | reverse complement strand
CAATTATTGCATTTACAACTTTTAACTAAAATGTTATTTTAACAATAAATGTCAATCAAGTAAGTACCAATAAATAAATTTCATGAGCTCCTAAAAAATTAGCAAGTTTTCACCTCAATCAATTCTTGAATTATTCCAAGAATTGATTGAGGTGAAATTATATTGCAGTAAAACAATGGCGCTTATTCTAATTATGGGAACTTAGGAAATTTAGAAAAGTCTCTATTTCTTTTTTCTAAAAAGGCATTTCTACCTTCTACAGCTTCATCGGTTCCATAGGCCAACCGAGTCGCCTCACCAGCGTATACTTGTTGACCCACTAATCCATCATCAATCAGGTTGAACCCAAATTTTAACATTTTAATGGCAGTGGGACTTTTGGTCATAATTTCTTGCGCCCAATCGTAAGCTACCTGTTCTAATTCTTCATGTGGCACCACTTTATTGACCATTCCCATTTCAAATGCTTCCTGAGCAGAATAATTGGCTCCAAGAAAAAAGATTTCTCTTGCTCTTTTTTGCCCGACTTGACGGGCAAGATAGGCAGAACCAAAACCACCATCAAAGCTTGCAACATCGGCATCCGTTTGTTTAAATATTGCATGTTCTTTGCTAGCGATTGTCAAATCACAAACGACATGTAGGCTATGTCCACCACCAACAGCCCATCCGGGTACAACTGCAATGACCACCTTATTCATAAAACGTATTTGACGTTGAACATCTAGGATATTAAATCTATTTATTCCATTTTCTCCTTTATAACCTGTTGTGGATCGAACCCGTTGATCGCCTCCAGAACAAAAGGCCCAACCGCCATCTTTGGGAGAAGGTCCTTCACCAGTGATTAACACCACACCAATATCTTGACTTTCATGGCAAATTATCAAAGCTTCCCATAGTTCATCTACTGTTTTAGGTGTAAATGCATTACGACATTCAGGTCTATTAAATGCAATTCTTGCAACACCATCTAATGTTTTGAAAGTAATTTCTTCGTATTCCTTTTCGGTTTTCCAATCTAGGTTCGCCATAGTTTCGTTTTTTTGTACTCCAATAAAATTAGAACTTGATAATAACTGCAAATGTAACAACTAATGCAGTAGTTTGGGTCACGTACAATAGAATTTCCTGTTGATGATTAGAATTGATTGCTTTTCAAGGCCGTTTTATATTAAACTATGACCTTGAGTTGGTGAGTACTTATTTTACACCTTTGGTCAACCTTTTAAACAAATAAAACCAAATGGTTGGATGGTACCAAAGATTGCTCTCTAAGGATTTGGGTTCACTTTCTTTTAATTGATCTTTAATAAAATCATCAATTGCTCTTTTCATTAAAGCAATTCCTTCTCCTGTTTGAAGATAAGTGTATGTAACAAAATTATCTTTAGAGACCGGTGCGATGTTTTGCTGGAACAAAACTCCACCTGTATCAATACCACGGTCTACAAGGTGAACAGTCACACCACAATTGTCACTATCAGAGTTAGCCATTGCCCAATAGCCTCCATGGACGCCTCTATATTTAGGAGTAATTCCTGCATGGGTATTTATAAAAATTGCATCAGTGCAGTTCAAAACCTTTTTTGATATTATGCGCGTTCCGTTTACAATTATTAAATCTGGTTTTTCTTTTTTGAGGAATTTAATACAGGCATTCGAGTTTACAGACTTAACGTTAAGAATAACAGCATTTGGAATAGGTTTGCTATCAAGCTGATAATTTGCTTTTATTTCTTCAATCCTGCCTTTCGAACTCAGCTTAAGTAGTTTGGGTATTATCAGTTGAAAAAGTACCTGACCGAATACAGAGATATAACCCAACTTTTTAACTCTTCTTTCCAGAAATTTCTTTCTACTGACCTTTTCTTCAAAAATCACATTTGATATTGGAAATGTATTTTTTAGCCCGTTATACAAAAATGTTGAAGATTCGTCAACTCCCGCAAGAATAATTATTTTCTTATCCATTTATCTTTGATTGCTGTAAGATTGTTGATAAATCATTCATC
This sequence comes from Bacteroidota bacterium, assembly GCA_020627525.1. Taxonomy (GTDB): domain Bacteria; phylum Bacteroidota; class Bacteroidia; order Chitinophagales; family UBA2359; genus JAHDGP01. The sequence goes on along the minus strand of JAHDGP010000245.1, from coordinate 5,023 downwards.
GTTAAACTTTCAAAACCATAGTTATCGTTTAACTTCAAATAATGTGAAAGAATTTCATCCAAAAAATTGAAATTTTCCTGTTGATTGATTCCGAAATTATGAGGGTGCCACCAAAGATGATAAATTTTTCCTTTCTGCGCAGCATAAGTCATACTGTTTAAAATTCTCCTCAGTTTTAATTTTTCAAACATTTTCAGTTTGGATGAATACGGTCTTAAAAACCTACTTGAAGGAATATCAAAAGGTTCTTTCTGTTTAATTTCTTCAAAGGTATAACAGTTGTGACCAGAGATATTAAAATAGGAATCCAGAAGTCTAAATGCCCTTTTCCCTAATTTTTCTTCTTTGCTTTTTGAAGCACTGTGAAACCATATTTTTTCGTTGCCTCTATAAGAATTAATTCCTAAATCTTTGATGACTTTTAAATATTCGTTGTTAAATTGGTTTCTTGGGAAAACCAAACTCTTAATATCAACATTGCTCTTTTTAGCAATTTCAATTGCTGCTATTGTATCCTCTTCAAAATTTTGTTTTTCCTGACCATTTTCAAGACAATAATAATGAGAAAATGTATGTGTAGCTATTTCTTGATGTGGATAGCTATTTATTAAATTAATCAATTTGGATGCAAAATGATACTTGTCTGTCTCCTCACTATCTCCAACCAAATCGAAATGACCATTGTAAGGTGAAAGGTTTTCATCAGTGTATTTTGGTTTATTGGTTGGACAAAAATTTACTAATTCCGCTTTAGAAGAGGCAAACAAAAAACCGACTGTTGCGAATGTAGCTTTGATGCCTTTTTTTTCAAAAGTCTCCAGCATTTTAGGAAGCGCTTCCCAAACACCTAAAATATTATCACCATACTTTTCGATGCTTATTTTATCCCTCATTCCCCAAAACAGTTCAAAGTCTAAAGAAACAATAAATTTTCCTGTGTTTTTCATTTATACTAATAACTTTCACTCAAACTTAGAAATAAGATTGTATAATCAAAGCTACAATTTTTTTAACAATTGTCATATTTACTTGACATTGGTTTATGTTCTATTTCCAACTTAATTCCAACATATTTCCATAATTACATTCCATTATTAAAATCATTAGCACTTATTTTTGTCAAAAACAACATTCAAAAATTATGAAAACAGTATCAATTCTCCAATCTGCAATAGCAAAAATATCACAGGCTAAAGTAAGAATTAGAACTTTAAATGCAGTAAATTCTAATCCACAATTTTATTCTGATGACAATGATAATCTTCCTCCACATATACAAACTTTAATTGATGATTCAGAAACAAGAAAAGCTGAAGATTCTTTATTAACTGCTTTAGAATCTGGGAATGATTCCGTTTACGATCAATTAATCAATCCCGAAACTGGTTTGGTGTTTACAGAAAGTGAAAAATTTGATGCAGTTCAAAAAGCTATTGACAGAGAAATAGCTGAACTAAAAGGACAAACAAATTTATCTGCCACTGACCAAGCCAGGTTGAATGAATTAATTGCGCTGTCTGAATCTGTAGATCAAAGTCATATCCAACATACACTTTCTCAGGCTGGAGTTGATATTTCCCAATATCCCGATCTAATTGAAGATCTTGGAAACCCTGAAGCGGCTGATGCATTTGCAGCTTTGTTTACTGGGGATACAACTATTGAACAAAATACCGCTCAAGCAATTCTTGATGGAGATTTAACAATTGTGAACATGGATGAGTTAAGATTAGATACTGGTGGAATTGCTTTAGTGGATTTTGATGGTGACGGAAGATTTGACGAGGAATTTAATACTGAAGAGGATCCAGAATTATTTGATTTGAATGGTGATGGCGAAATTTCACCTTCAGAAAGATTTGATAGAATTATTGACGTGGATGCTGATGGAAATATTGTCAATATTGAACCTATACAATTTATTGAAAATCCTGAAACTGGTGAGTTATTACCAATTCCAATTGGTGCAGTTGGATTTAACATGCCTGGTTCAGAAGATATATGGATATCAACAACAGATTCCTTTGGGAATCCTTTGTCAGAAGAGGAAATAGCAGCCATATTGGTACATGAAGCCAATCATGCATTAAATCCTATTGATCTAAATGAAAGCTCGCCAGTAGAATTTTATGAAAGTGAATTTAGAGCCTATTGGGTTGATGGTACTTTCGACCATTTGTCAGGTGATGAAAAAGCTGCTGCAATAAATGAATTTATATTAGGGAGTCCTACCTATTCGCAAATTGCTGAAAGCTATAACAGTGATCCTGACATTGCAGAGCAAATTGATGACATTACAAGACCTTCTGGAAATTTAGAAAACAGCTAAAATAAATTAAAATGATTAAAGAGAAAGAAATACAACAAAAACAATATCAGTCTTTGGTTGAAGATTATGTAAAAAAAATAAATATTTTAAAAGATGCTTCAGTCTCTCAACTCAAAAGCCCCATAGATCAATTTGAATTTTATCATGTACAAATTGCAAAATTCCCTTTCCACAAAGGTATTGTCTGTGCTATTAATGATCAAATTGTGATTTGGTCAAACAAAAAAAATGCCTTTCAATTATTTTTAAAATACCTAAATGCTGGTGATCCTTTAAAAGCGTTCTCTGTTGAACAGTTTACTACGGTTTTTCAATTCTTTGAAAAAAATGAAAAAATATTAACCATTACAAAAAGCAATATTGAATTTTATAAAACACATGCAAAAACAATGGGTTACAACATTGCTATTCCCGAAATGTTAATTGAAAAAGGCAATATTCGGTATACGTTTTGGAAATATGCTCTATTGAAAAAGCAATTTCGTTTTTATGATTTTTCGATAGATGAAAATCACATTTACAACTTAAAAGTAAACGAAAAGAATCAAGAAATGTATCCTATGGCAACAAAAAATTAACTTAAAAGAATCTATTTGTTCATTTATAATTCTCAGAAAAAAATCAATTGAGTTTTAAAAATTCAACATTTTGAACCACTGAATTTGAAATTTTCATTTTCTGAATGGTGCCGTCATTGTTTTCATTAAATTCTATTAATCTAAAGTCTACTTCAGATGCTCTAAACCGATTTGTTCCAATTGGAATCAATTCAAGATCAGGTTTTCTACTGCGTCTCAATATTAGTTTATCATTTTCCAAAATGATTCTGTAAATAGCATTTAATTTATCAGATGAATAAAGACCTTCATATTTTAACTGGTCTTCTGTTGATAATGTACGAACATCATATTTCTTTGAGTCATATTCTGATCCACTGCTAAGTATAAGTTTCAATTCTTTGTTATCTCCAGTATTTGATATTTCTACAACATGTCCTGGAGGTGTATCGAAAATAGTTTTGGTTCGAGGCGTCAATGGAAAATTCCATCCATTTTCTATTTCATAATAATACAGCCCTCCATCCTTGATGCTAATTTCTGTTGTAAAATAATAATCATCGTTCCAGTAAAACCCTGTATAAGCATCTTTCTCTGCTTTAGACATATCTATTGAAACTGTCTCTTTTTCTGAGGCATCAACGGGAGGCTCATAGTCAACCAATAGATTAGCAATCGCATTAACTTTTGAACCAATGTAAGAATCAAGGTTTCCTACAACCATAATTGAAAGTTTAGAATCCATTAAACGTATCCACTTCCAAGAATAGCCACCTCCTGTGTCCATCAAATAGAACTCATCTTGCCCTAAATATTTCCAGTATCTATGTTGACCTATAAGGTATGAACGATTGTTTTTTTCTTGTAACTTTCCGTTTACTGACAGAGATTCATCCATCTTTTCTAAAATTTCTCCTTCAAATTTTCTGCTTTGAAAATTAGCCATCCACTTTTGAAAATCTGCTTGGGTTGAATAGGTAGCAGGACACACCAATTCAATGGACATTGGATTTACCTCCCTATAGCCTCCTTCAGTTTCATTATAACCAATAGAGCTATTTTTGCTGACACGATAACCTTCATCTTCGACAACTGTATTCGTCATTTTCAATGGTTCAAAAATATTTTTAGCCGCATAGTCAGAAAAATTATTTCCAGATGCCTTTTCAACAACCATCTCTAAAATTTTAACTCCTGAATGATTGTGTCGAATTTTTTTATCAGGAGTGAGATTTGAAGTAAATTTTTTCGTGAGATTTAAAAAATCATTTTGATTAAAAGGATCTGTAAAATTCCATCCTGCCATCAGTCTCAATGAACCAATTACTGGGAAACCACTGCTGTGATTTATCAAATGAGACAAGGTTACCTGATCTTGAAATCCCAGTTCGGGTAAATGTTTGTTTACTGGATCACTTAATTTTAGTTGCCCCTTTTTCTCCAATTGCAAAATTGAAAAAACAACCAATTGTTCTGTAAAACCGCTCAAAGGGAACAGCGTATTTTCATCGAATGGTAAATCAAATGTCAAATTTGCTGCACCATAATTTTTTGACAAAAGGACTTTTTCATCTTGCAAAACAATAACAGATGCTCCTGGTGAAGTCATTGATGTCTTATCCTCAAATATAGAATCTACCGCAATTTCAATCTCATTGGTGCTGAGCTTGTTTTGAGCATTCATATATTGAATATTGGAAAATATGCAAAGGCAAATTATCGAGATGGTATTTATCAACTTACGATGTATCATATTGTTTAAGCTTCTTTTATGATTTTTGATAAATATAAATAGCCTAACTGAAACATATTCCTATTTTAAGTATCTTTTCTATTATATTAACATCTTTTAATCATCTGATCTTAAAATCTCTTTCGCATTTAAACAGCCAAGCTTCTAAACTGATTGATTTTGTCAACTCGCTTGTGGACTAACACATAGACATCCACTTGAAGCAAGCGTCAATATTAAAAGTATGTTTGATCACAATAATATTTGCTTTCCACTCTCAAAACGCAAATTATAAACGCACAAAATTCAACTAAATTCATAGACAATGTTCAGATTATCGACCAGTGTATGGTATTCGAATGATGGCATCACTCTTTTCTTAAATTTTTGGCTTTAAGAAAGTTT
>JAHDGP010000244.1:242-7040 GCA_020627525.1 Bacteroidota bacterium | reverse complement strand
CACCTGCTCTAAAATAAATTAACTCATCATAGCCCAATTCAACACCAAAATGTGGATCAATACTAACAAAGCCTGAATGAATAAGCGTGTTCCTTTCTTCAAAAGTTAAATTGATATCGGCTGCTATCAAAAGACTCAAACGTTCTCCTTTGCCCAATTTATTTTCCCAAGCACCTCCCAATATAATCCTTGGCCCTGTTAATTCTACCGAACTGGAAGGCACAATATTATCTGTCAGTTCTAATATCTCTTTTTCTTCTTCTGTAAAATTAAAGGACCACAAATTGGGTGTCGTGGTCAAATCCCTAATGGTTGCTCCTAAAGTGAAATTATCATTTACATCATATTGAGCTCCTAAGTCCAAACCAAATCCCCAAGAAGTTGCAAAGTCACCAACTCTTCTATGTACAATCTTGACATTACCTCCTACCCTCAATTTGTTCAGCTCTTGTGCATATGAAAGCAAAACTCCATAATCGGCTGCTGAGAAAGTGGTCAGTTGGTCATAATCGACATTGCCTGTAGGGTCAACGATGTTTAAAGTATTTGGAATATCATCTACACCAAAACGAATTAAGCTGACCCCAATGGTTCTCTCTCCATATCCTATAGGTGAAGCCAAGCCTACATAATCGTATTTGCCAATACCGGCAAACCATTCGGCATGCTGTATGCCTATTTGTAAATTCTCAATTTGATTCAGTCCTGCTGGATTCCAATAAGCAGCAGTGACATCTCCCACTGTTGCAGATTGTACATTACCCATTGCTAAAGCACGTGCACCAATCCCCAAAGAAAGAAACTCATTACTATAAGAACGTAACTGACCATAACTGAGTTGGTTGGAAACACTCAAAAGGAAGAGTAGAAAAAACACTACTTTTTTCATCATAATAGAAATAAATTATATGGTCTTTCATTACAAAGAGCAGACCAAAATTAACACATAGAACAATAATATATTGTCGTATAACCGAATGTTAAGCAATTGCTTTGTGTTACTCTTTGACTTTTCAACAGTCATTTTTTTAAGAGTACAAGAAGAATTGTAAAATCTAAATGTAAAGGTAAGAATCTATAGGTATGTAAGTTTAATAATATGATTGTAGTTTATATGCTCAAAAACTATTTGTGGTTTTAATTACAGCATAATATGTTAACTGTATTTTACAAAATTTAGTATTTTTAGCTAAAATTTAACATTTTTCCGTATTTTTGGTATTGTACTTGCTTTAGTCCTACATAGCTAAAACAATTAATTATGGAACTTCAAAACTTTGACCATCGTCATCAATTAATTGCCACTTTGATGAAGCTTTCTGCTGTAGATGGTAATGTCGCCCCCTCAGAATCTTCTTATATTTTACATTTTGCCGAAGAAATTGGTGTTTCCAAAGAGGAATTTGGATTTGTATTAAAATGGAAAGACAAATTAAGTTATCCCAAACCTGAAGGAGACGAAGAAAAAGCCCGTTGCTTGTTTCAAATGCTAAAACTAATTTTTTCCGATGGTAAAATTGTTTCTTTTGAATTAACTGCCTATTATAAAATAGGAAAAATCCTAGGTATCGGAATGGACAAATTAGAATCGGTAGGCGAAGTTTGGTTTAGGTTTCCCAAAGATGATATCAACGAAGCAATTTTTATGGATTATTGGAAACAGGCTTCTTAGAGCTTGTTGGGACTTTCAAAACCAGCTAAAAAATGCATCTTTCTCACCATTTTTTCGGCTATTTTTTGCTCGGCAGCCGTCGCTGAAAGTGCGCTGCAATTCAGAATAAAATGAGCCTTAAACTGGTAAAAAACCTATCATTTTCGCTTTGATTTTCAAAATCTCAACAAGCTCTTAGTAATGATTATTCTTTTGAAATTGGATTGTAAGTTATAATTGAGACAACTAATTTTTATTTTGGTTATCCGTCAAAGATTGTCGATTGGTTAATAAATTATTAAGTAGCATTTGGCAACTTTTAAACAGATAATCTTATTTTATGTTTTACCTAAAGCACCATCAATTTACCAGTGTATATTTGAGTGTTTATTTCTCCTGGTTGTTCTATTACATAAAAGTAAGTACCCGTTGGCAGTTCACTTCTTTCCATTAACCAACCTTTTTCATTTACTTTATAGGTACAATCCATTTTTTGCCCCAAAATAGAATAGATACTCAATGTATGTGTACTAATAAAATTGTTTGATTCAGGTAATATAAACTGGACATAGTCGGTCATGGGCTGTGGCGAAAGCTTTATATCTTGATAACCAAGCTGCTCCACTCCAACAAACATAACTGAAATTGTTTCACAAAATGTATCGGAAACACCCAAAGAATCGGTGGCAATTAAGCATACTTCATAATCGCCTTCTTCAGAAAAGGTAAAACTTGGATTTTCCTCACTGCTGTTCAATGAATCAGCACCAAAAGTCCATAAATAGCTGGACGCATTTTCCGAAATATTGTTAAAAGTATAGATAGAATTGGTTTCCGCATCAACTTCATAGGTAAAAGCAGCTGAAACAACTGCTGCCATAGTAGTATCAGTCATCATGGTATCACTGACCATAATCGTTTCACAATAAGCCATTCCAGCCCCAGCATCATTGAGGGCAGTTAAGCAAACTTCATAAGTACCAGCTTCTGGAAATGTAAAACTTGGATTCTGTTCAATACTCATATCGAAATCTTCGACTATCCAAATCCATCCATTGGGATTGTTTTGTGATTGATCCATAAAAGCAACCGTCAAACCATCAATCTCATAGGTAAAAGATGGCACAGGAACGCCCAATAAATCAACCGTCAATGACTTACAAATAATGTCATTACTAAAACAGTTTGACACCTCTAAACAAACCACATAATTGTCTGCTTCCTCAAATATAATTATAGGACTTGCTTCGCTACTAATCACGCTATCTCCCCCGATGGTCCATTCATAACAAACAGGATCGTTTAAAGACGCATCCATAAAAACGACCTGTGGGTCAGCACTCAAATTAAAATCATAATCTGCAGAAACAACGGTTGGCAAATCAGCCATGGAAACATTCCACAAAAAGGCATTTTCAGAATTATTACTACTCATAATACTGTTACAACCTAAAACAGCTTCATCGGCTAAATACGCGCCACCTATATACAATTCATCATTGTCTCCTAAAGCCGTTGCATAAGTAGCCTCGTTGTTTTCTATATTGGTACTAGCAGCTGAGATGAATGTTCCCGTTTCATCAAAAACAGCTGTGTAAATATCCAGCGCAGTTCCTGTATTTAAAGTATCACCATCAAACAAAGGATTGGGAAATAATTGACCAACCCAAACAATATTACCATCTGAACGTTGAAAAACACCTGTTCCCCATTCGCCACCAATATCACCAGCTCCAATATTATTGAACCATACCAAGCTTCCATCTTCTAAATCATAACGAGCCAAGAACGCATCTCCTTCTCCAGGACTCCCAGTTATAAATGTTTGTCCATCTGTTTCAATAGTATCCCCCATAGCTCCAGTCACCCAAACAGCTCCATTACTGATACTTAAATCATAAGGATGAGAAAATCCTTGACCAGCTGTGTTTCCTCCATTTATCCAAATAGGCTCACCATCTGGAGAATATTTTGCAATATAATAGTCAATGGTCATATTGGGTTCACCAAAAAAACTGCCATCTCCTATTTGAAGAGAATCCACAAAATAACCACCAAAGACAATATTATCTTCATCGTCTACAGCAATTGGCCACCCTCTACTAAACAAAGATTTTTGATCTACTTGATCCCAAATATAATTCCCATCCGCATCTAATTTTACGATGAATGCTCTATTGACTGGAAGACTTGAACTAATAATGGTTTCATCTAAAGTCATTTCCACTCTAAATCTGCCTGTAACAATAATGTCTCCTTGGCTATCCGTTGTGATACCTGCAATATAAGGTCCCAATTGGGTCGTTTCAAAAACCTGCTCCCAAATAAGATCACCATCTGAATTAAGCTTTAACAAAAGTATCCCTCCTGTTGAAGCAGATATAACATTACCATTATAAACAACTTCACTTGAGAATGGGAAGCTAACATATAGATTGTTTCCATCATGATGAATACTTTGCCCCAATGTTAAAGAAGAACCAGTCATTTCAGGAACTTTAGTCCATAGCAAATTACCATTTGCATCATGTTTTTGAAGAAAAATTCGAATGGTTCCTGTTTCATTTTGATAAGGATTGCCTCCTATAAATGTTGTAGAATCAAAATAACCAATGGTATAGACATTTTGCTCATCATCAATGGTCAAATCCCAAATGGTTTCATTAGCTTCCGCACCTTCACCGTTGACCCAGTCACCATCACACTGTGCCATTATATTGAGGCAACATAATAAAATACAGAAGAAAGAAAGGATAGAATTTTTCATCTTTTGGGGTATTAAAAACTTGATTTATAGGAAATTCCCATAACCATTAGACGAAAAATATAATTTATTGGTTTCGTTTTTAGTAAAATTTTTAGGTTTTTGGACTTCTATTTTTGGGCAGAATACTACGTATTTTTACTTTAAAATTATTTTTAATGAAGACATCAAATAAAAACAACACATTATTTAATTTTAAAGAATTCTAAATTATGAAATCTAAGATGATTATCTTATTGTTCCTGCTTATTGGACATTTCACTGACATACTGCTTGGTGCAAAAAACTACCCGAATAGCCTCCTCATAAAAGATATATAAAAAAACCGAACCATTTTCTTAGATAGAAACTGGCTCGGTTGTTACATTCATTTTATTTAATCAAAAGTCAGAGTTAAACATTGACAAAACCTATAATTTTTCCTCATTTTCATATTTGATGTGAGGACGATATCCCGCAAAGGGAATTTTGAGCATTTCACCAATATCTGTGGTTTCTTTTGTATCCATATATGTATCTACACCAAAAACCAATTTACTTTGATCAACCTTTTCATAGGTACCAAATATTCTATCCCAAAAAGAAAATATATTACCATAATTACTATCGCTATAAGGTTGGCGATAATGGTGATGTACTCTATGCATATTAGGTGTACAAATAACCCACACTAAAGCATTATCTAACCAATCTGGAATTTTCACATTTGAGTGATTAAACTGTGATATTAGGGCAGACATAGATTGGTAAAGAAAAACCATCCAAATAGGAGCGCCACAGATAAAAACAGCTAAAGTCGTAAATATAAAACGGAACACACTTTCGCCAGGATGGTGTCTATTGGCAGTCGTGGCATCAACATGCTGGTCGGTATGATGAATTACATGAAACATCCATAATACTTTCACTTTGTGTTCTACAAAATGAATCAACCAAGCTCCTACCAAATCTAGTACCAATAAGCCGACAATCGTATAGGCAACAAAAGGTAATTCGATCCATTGTAATAATCCAAAATTATTCGCAACAACCCAATCAGCAGCAAAATAAAGAACAAAAGCCATTAAAAAATTGACCAAAATTGTAGTAATGGTAAAGAATACATTGATAAAACCATGTTTCCATTTATCATATTTCAACTTTAAAACAGGCGCAGCATTTTCTAATAATAAAAAAATCGTCAAGCCTCCAACCAAAACAATTGTTCGATGAAGAGAAGGCATATTAGAAAAATATTCAATAAATGACTCCATTGTGTAAAGGATTTTTTAAACAAAAAATTATATAAAAACTAAAATACGACATTGTTATCGATTCTACAATTACTCTTTAATAATTGCTAGACTTTAATTAAATATTAGAAAACTGCTAAAACTCGAAAACCACGTAAAAACACCTGTTTTCAATTTAGGTATTTTCCCTTATTTAGTTTCTGGATTCGCCGATTACCTTTGGAGTATCAGACAGCATAAGCTTGTTCGATGTTCTTTGATTATTTAAACAATCTAAAAATTCAATAAAACTTAAACACAAAACCCTATGAAAAAACCTATGTTACTACTCTTAAGCATATTGCTTACGATTGGACTTTCAGCACAAGCCCCACAGGCTTTTAACTACCAAGCCGTTGCCATTGGTGATGATGGAAATGTATTAACCAATCAAGCAATCACAGTATTGATCAATATCAATTCAGACACACCAGATGGGTCCACTGTTTACAGTGAAACACACGAAACAAACACCTCAGATGCAGGTTTATTTACCCTTCAAATAGGCTTTGGCACTCCTGTTATCAATACATTTGATGCTATAGATTGGGGCGCTGCTTTTCATTTTCTAGAAGTGGCTGTCGATGAAAACGCTGGCACCAATTATGAATCGATTGGATTGACTCAACTATTGTCTGTCCCTTATGCCTTATATGCTGCTTCAGGACCACAAGGGCCGCAAGGGCCACAAGGAGAAGCAGGTGATGTTGGACCAGCAGGACCACAGGGAGCGACAGGTGCAACAGGTGCGACAGGTGCACAAGGACCGGCAGGGCCACAAGGACCGCAAGGACCACAAGGGCCGACGGGACCAGCTGGACCACAAGGGCCACAAGGACCAGCAGGAGCACAAGGACCACAAGGACCACAAGGAGAAATGGGTCCAGCAGGGCCACAAGGACCGCAAGGACCAACGGGACCACAAGGACCACAAGGGCCAGCGGGCGGAGGTACCAATTGTTGGGACACCAATGGAAATTTAATGAATGACGCAAACGAAGATGTTAATGAAGATGGGATATTTAATGCACTAGACTGTAGTGGACCACAAGGACCACAAGGACCACAGGGATCTCCTGGAGCACAAGGACCACAAGGACCACAAGGGCCAC
>JAHDGP010000244.1:0-232 GCA_020627525.1 Bacteroidota bacterium | reverse complement strand
ACCACAAGGAAGGACCACAGGGCTGGAGGGACCACCAGGACCACCAGGGCCACAAGGAGCAACTGGAGCTGCCGGAGCACAAGGACCACAAGGACCACAAGGAGAAACTGGGGCTACTGGACCACAAGGACCGGCAGGGCCACAAGGACCAGCAGGGCCTCAAGGAGACAGTACACCCTGGGATGAATCTGGAACAAGTATTTTTTTCGGTGGTGATGTTGGAATTGGAACC
>JAHDGP010000243.1 GCA_020627525.1 Bacteroidota bacterium | reverse complement strand
TTTATAATTACAAAATACATGCAATTATTTGTTAAAGAAAATTCTGTAAATTAGCATAGTATTAGATAGGTCAGCCTTTTTTTGCGAACCTTTCTTTTGCAAAAAAATGAAAGAAAGTAAAAATTTTTTACATTTGAAAAGTACCAAAAAAGGGTTAATCTTGTTCTAATTCAAGCTAAGTATAAACAATGACAGATCAAGAATTGATGTTGAAAATGAGGGCAGGGAATCAAATTGCATTTGATTCAATATTCAATGCACATTACGAATCATTGGTCCGTGTGGCTTATTCGCTGGTTTCTGATTTGGTTGTTGCGGAAGATGTTGTGCAAGAGGTTTTTATTAAGTTGTGGGAAAGGCGTGCGACAATTAACATTGAAAAAACAATTTTTGGATATTTAAAACAAGCCGTCATTTTTCATTCGATTGATTATTTGCGCAAAAGCAAGAGATTGGATGAGCGGAATTTAAGACACAATCTATCTTCACAAAAGTTAAACATAAACACTCCTGAAAGCGAATTACTTAGCAAAGAAAATCTGAAAGCCATCTTTGAAAAAATTGATGCGTTGCCTGAAAAAAGTAAGTTGATTTTCAAACTCAATCGTTTTGAGTACCTTTCTTATAATGAAATTTCAAAGCAGATGAATATTTCTGTGAAAACAGTGGAATATCATATATCTCGTGCTTTGGAGATTTTAAGGAAGTCTGTTTTTGGATTGTTGGTTATGGAGTTGCTAGAAGTTGTGTGAAAAATTTTCAAAAAAAATCATAAACTTTTTAGGGTAAAGGAATGCGAGATTCGACTATAAGGTAAAAGACAGCCTATGGCAGAATCAAGATATGAAATTATTGTCCGATTTCTTCAAAATGAATTGTCGGAACAAGAAGTATTTAAACTCGACAATTGGCGTAAAGCATCTCCTGAAAATGAGCAGCAATTTTTAGAAGTAAAATTTCTTTGGGAAAAGGCACATTTGACTTCTACTGTTAATGAAATTTCGGTTGATAAAAAGGCAGCCCTGAAAACAGTTCACACTAAAATCAATGAACCAAAGGTGGTTCCAATGCGTCGAAATTTAGTTCAATGGGCAGCGGCGGCGGCTGTTTTGTTATTGATAGGCGGAGGTGTCGGTTACAATTTGTTTTTCAGTCAAGCAGAAGTGCTGCATTTCGCAACAGCATTAAATGAACAAAAAGAAATTACTCTTCCAGACAATAGTAAGGTTTGGATAAATGAAAATTCAAAATTGAGTTATGCTGCTAATTTTGATGGAGAAACACGTGAAATTCAGTTAGAAGGAGATGCAACCTTTGAGGTGACTTCTGATAAATTCAAACCATTTATTGTTCATACAAATGACATTGCAGTATCAGTTTTGGGAACAAAATTTAATGTGTATTCTCCCAAAAAATCAACTGAATCTGAAGTACATGTATTGCATGGAAAAGTAAAAGTTGCTTCCAAAGAAAATGATGAGAGACAGATAATTTTGACTAAAGGATTGACTGCAAGATTTGACAGAAATAAGAATCAACTAGCTCTAATTGAAGATTTCGTTCCTAATCGACTTTTTGAGGATACACGTACTTTGATTTTCAAAAATCAAAAACTGGAATTGGTATTTGCTGAAATTGAAACGGCCTATAAAGTCAACATTGATTTGGTGAATGAAAATATGCTGCAATGTCCATTTACTGGAAAATTTGAAAATCAAAATATTGCTGAGGTCTTGGAAATAATGCAGACGCTGTTTGACTTTAAAATTTCAAAACAAGATTCATTAAACTATAAAATTACCCAGGGATCATGCAATTAAAATTAAAAACATTTCGACTTGCAATATGGCTCTTGCTGATGCTAGGGTTCAATAGTTTTATAATTGCTCAATCAACAAATTTACTAGACTCTACAGTAAAATTAAACATTGATAATAAGTCTATTATTGAAATTTTAGAAACCATAGAAGAGCAGACTACTTGTTCTTTTTATTACAACCCAAGTGATTTAAACATTGAAAAAAAGTACAGTTTTGACAAGGAGGAACTGAGCATTAAAGCAGTTTTAAAAAATCTTTTTCCCAATGATGAAATCAAAATCCAAACAAAGGGAAATCGGATAATTTTGAAAAAAAAGAAAGCGTTTAAAGAAAAACAAGTCGTCAAAAAAAGAGTTACTTTGAACGGTTATTTTATGGATGTTGAAAGCAAAGAAACCTTGATTGGAGCGACCGTTTTAGTAAAGGAATTAAAGAAAGGAGCGGTTTCCAATGAATATGGATTTTACAGCATTTCATTACCAGCTGGTACTTACGAAATAATTTTTTCGTATGTAGGTTATCAACCTTTGGCAAAGCAAATTACACTGGAGGAAGACCTAGAATTTTCACCAATGATGTCAATAAACAATACACTCGAAGAAGTGATTGTAACTGACGAAAAATCAACCTTGCGACATGTTGAAAGCAAAATGAGCAGCAACAAAATTTCAATGGCAAAAGTAAAAGCCATACCAGCATTAATGGGAGAAAGAGATGTTTTAAAAGTTATTCAATTGATGCCTGGTGTGCAGTCAGGCTCAGAAGGAACAACTGGCTTGTATGTGAGAGGAGGAGGTCCTGACCAAAACCTAATGTTGCTAGACGGAGTTCCTGTTTACAACGCAAGTCATTTATTTGGATTTCTCAGTACTTTCAATGGGGATGCTATCAAAAGTGTGGAGTTGATCAAAGGAGGATTTCCTTCCAGGTATGGGGGAAGACTTTCTTCTATTATTGATGTTCGTATGAAAGAGGGGAACATGAATAAAATTCATGGCGACCTTACAATCGGACTTATTTCAGGGAGGTTTAATATTGAAGGACCCATAGTAAAAGATAAAACTTCTTTTAGTATTTCAGGGCGTAGAACTTGGTTCGATTTGATTGCTTCACCTGCTCAAAAAATTTCAAACAAAAGCAAAGAAGCTTTTGAGTTAAAAACATTTGTAAAATACAATCTTTATGATCTAAATGCGAAGGTGAATCATAAATTTTCTAATAAAAGTCGTTTGTATCTAAGCTCTTATTTAGGCAATGATAAATTGATTGGAAACAATGAAGATGCATTGATTCGAGACAATGGAACGATGGATTGGGGAAACAAAATCGTAACGGGAAGATGGAATTATCAGCTTAGTCCAAAGTTGTTCAGCAATACAACGGTTTATTTGAGTTCGTATGATTTTAATTTTGAAAACGAAACGACGGAATTTGCTGAGACTTCAAATGAGATAAAAGATTTATATACTTCCAATTCCAATATCAAAGATTATGGAGCTAAGTTGGATTTCAATTACCTTCCGCATCCTAATCATCACATTAGAACGGGTATAAAGTATGGGATTTACGAATTTACCCCAACAACTTCGTTCAGAAAGTTCAAAGATGGGGAAAACCCAGAGATTACAACTATCAATACAAGCCCTAAAATAACAGGTTCAGAGCTTAGTTTCTATTTAGAAGATGATATGATTTTGACCAGTCGCCTTAAAGTAAATGCAGGTGTACATGTTGCAAATTTTGCTGTTGAAACTTCTAATTATACTTCGGTTCAGCCGAGGGCAAGCCTTAGTTTTTTGATGACTGAAAAATCTTCATTAAAATTTTCGGCAACCAAAATGACGCAGTTTTTGCATTTGTTGGCAAGCCCAGGCTTGGGGCTGCCGACCGATCTTTGGGTGTCTAGTACCGATAAAATTAAACCTGAAAATGCTTGGCAATACGGAGTGGGCTATACACAGAGTTTGGCAAATGGTTATGAGTTGACTCTGGAAGGATTTTATAAAGACATGGATAATTTGCTGGAGTATAAATCTGGATTTAATATTTTTTCCAATAGTAAAGACTGGGAAGAAAAAGTTGACATTGGTGAGGGAACAAGCTTTGGCGGTGAGATATTATTTGAAAAAACAAAAGGTAAAACAACGGGCTGGATTGGTTACACTTTGTCAAAATCTACTCGAAAATTCCCCAATATTAATTATGGAAATTCCTTTCCTTATAAATATGACAGAAGACATGACATCAGTGTGGCTGTAACACATAAAAAAAGCAGACGAGTTGATTTTGGTTTGGTTTGGGTGTATGGCACAGGCAATACTTTCACTTTGGGTACTACAAATTATAATGCATTGGGAATCTACACAGAACCAGACAGACAAGGCACGCTTTTCGGCTCAATCAGTACCACGAATCATATTGAAAGTAGAAACAATCAAAGAATGCCTGCTTACCACAGATTAGACCTTTCAGTTAATTTACACAAAGAAAAAAAGAATGGCACTCGAACGTGGAGTTTTGGAATTTACAATGCCTATGGTCGCCAAAACCCTTTTGTGGTATACAATACATTGGATCGTGATGGTGTTCCAATTTTAAAGCAGCAAAGTCTGTTGCCAATCCTTCCATACTTTTCTTATTCATTTAAGTTCTAATGAATTTTTTTGAATTTTTGATAACTGTAATTCTAAAAAATACAGAACCATGAAATATATATATTATCTAATTTTACTAACAGTCATTTTTGGTGGTTGCACAAAGGAGTTGCCTTATCCTGATTTAGAAAATGAAGAGTTATTGGTGTTGAATGGACTGATTAGTCCAGGAGAAATACCTGCTGTTCATTTGAGCCAAAGTTGTCATATTTCTGATCTTTCATGCGAACAGAAGAAGGTGATAAATGCACAAGTGTTTTTGAAAGATGAATCGGGAAATGTCCTTGCAGAAATGACTCACGAAGCAGATGGAATTTATACCGCTAAAGAATTTCAAATTGAACATTATAAAACATACAAGATCGAAGCATCAAACGCTGGATTGGAAACAATATCGGCAAAGGCAAAGATTCCTAAATCTTTCAATTGTACATTGATTGATTTCGATGAGGAAGTATATTTAGAGCATTTATCACGTACTTTTCAAATAGAAATTGAAGACAATCCAGATGAAGAAAATTACTACTTAATAGATGGATGGGTTGATATTTTAAACGGTGAGCATGAAGAATATGAGTATGAAGTAAATGGGTATGTTTATCCTCATGTTGGATTTTTAACCAATGATGTAAATGCAGAAAATATGGCTTTGACTTCTACAACTGATGTAGTGTCTCATCCATTGGAGTTTGTTTTTCTACCTGACAAAAATTTTAATGGCGAAAGCTATCAATTGGAATTCGGGCTGTTTGAGGAGGATGTTTCATTTGATAAATACTACGAACTGAAAGCTCATATTAGTGTCAAATCAGTTAGCAAGGAGGTGTATGACTATTATCGTTCTGTTAGCTTGCGTAAACTAACTGTTGCCAATTTTTTGTCTGAGCCTGCTCAAATATTTTCTAATATAGAAAAGGGAATTGGGATTTTTGGTGGATATACCGAACAAGAATTTATATTGGACTTACCTCCAACAGAGTTTTGGATTGGTGAAGGGTTTAGAATTGAAAACAGAGGATGTACTGCTCCCTGTACTGTAAAGTTCTTTTCTGATATGGGTAAAAAAGTAAATTTTGTTTGGGATTTTGGGGATGGAACAACTTCCACAGAAAGAGATCCAGAGCATATATATGAAACTGCAGGAATTTACACAGTTTCTTTGCAAGCATCAATTGGAGACAATCATTATCTGAGTAGTGAGGATTTGGAGATTAAGTAAGTTTCCAATATTATCGTCAAAAATACTCGCATCAGCAAAATTGTATTGAAAAACAGCTTTAAAAAAAAGTGGGACAAACCTTAGAGGCTTGTCCCACTGTAACAAGTATTAGAATTATTTGTTAAATTATTTCTTCAACCCAATCTCTCTCAATCTCTCATCTAAATATTCACCAGCTGTAGTTGGTTCGTATGCCAATGGAGCTTCTTCTCCAATACAAGATTCTAAACAATCCAATTTCATTTCTGATCTTGGGTGTAAGAAAAATGGAATTGAATAACGAGATGTATGCCACAATTCTCTTGGCGGATTTACCACTCTGTGAGTTGTTGAGCGTAATTTGTTATTCGTCAATCTTTGAAGCATATCCCCAACATTTACAACAATCTCACCTGGGTTTGCAGTGATAGGCAACCACTCATTTTGTTTGTTCAACAACTGTAATCCTTCAGCAGAAGCACCAACCAATAATGTAATCAAGTTAATGTCTTCATGTTGCTCTGCACGGATTGCGTTTTCTGGCTCTTCCGTAATTGGTGGATAGTGAATCGCTCTTAGAATACTGTTACCGTTCTGCGTTTTGTCTGAAAAATAATCATTTGGAAGACCTAAATGTATTGCAATGGCTTCAAGCAAAGCTCCACCAGCTTTTTCAAAAGCTCTATACGCTTTCAGCATTGTTGGATTAAAATCATCGACACCCTCTACCTGAACATTGTCAGGGTATTCAGATTTAATAGGATCATCATCTTCTACAGTTTGTCCAAATTGGAAAAATTCTTTCAAATCAGGAGCATCTGATTGTTTTGCATGCTCTTTTCCAAAAGAAGTATAACCTCTTTGACCTGCTAATCCTGGAACCTCAGCTCCAACTTTAACATCCGTAGGAAGCGAGAAAAAAGTTTTTACATTTTCATAAAGCTGACCAATCAAATCTTCAGGAATTCCGTGTCCTTTTACAGCTACGAAACCAACATCTTCGAAGGCTGCTCCAAGTTGTGTAACAAAAGCTTTCTGTTTGTCAGCGTCTCCCGACCAAAACTCCTGTAAATCAACCGTAGGAATTGTTTGCATAATTTTGTGATTTTATTATTTATAAATTAATAGTATTTTATTTTTCTTACTTCTATAGCAACAACATTCTTGCCATCTAGTATCTCTTTCTCAATCCAGTTGTTGTTTTCATCTACTTTTTTAAAACGATACAATGTTTTAAATCTTTTACTTTTATCATAATCAAAAAAAGTATAACCTATTTCATTTCCCAATTCATCATATTTGTACTCCATTGTCCAAATAAATTCGTCATTATCATCAATATAACCTTCTCTTATTATATTGCCTTCAATGTATTCAAATGCCTCATCATAAATTAATGAATCAGTTTG
>JAHDGP010000242.1 GCA_020627525.1 Bacteroidota bacterium | reverse complement strand
AAGTAGATTGGAAAAAGAACCCATCAAAAGTGTGTCGATTATTTATGTTTACCTAAGTGATAAGACCGCGATTTGGTTCGAGAGGCACAAGATAAATTTGTAGAGGATGATGGAAATGCTGCAATAGTAAATAGTACTGAACAATATGATTACTCTGATAAATACCATTATGATAGTGCAGGATATATTGATCTTGGACAGGAGTTTGCAAAAGCAATATTTAAATTAAGTAATCCATAGCTTAAAAACAGAATATTTGAACTATGGCATTAGCAAAATAGCTTTTGCAATGATTTGATATAATTTTAGTAAAATAACAGTCATTCTTTTTATAGAAACTGATTTAAACTTTGACAATGCGCCACCAGCTAAACTTTCCAGATTATACATTTAAATACAAAGAACAAGAAGGAAAAATGTTTGTTTGGGACCAAATTCGCAAACAATTTGTACTTGCTGGACCTGAAGAGATCGTAAGACAACACCTTGTACAGTATTTGATACAAGAATTGCACTATCCTAAATCTCTAATTAATGTCGAAAAACAGATTTTGGTTAATGGTCTAAATAGGAGAACAGATTTAGTTGTTTTTGATAAATCTGTTAAACCCCTACTAATAGCTGAGTGCAAAGCGCCTGGCGTTATGATAGATCAAGCTGCTTTTGACCAAATCGCTAATTACAACCTGACACTGAAAGTAAATTTTTTGATCGTGACAAATGGACTCAAACACTATTGTTGTAAGCTTGATCATAAAATAGGACAGTACTGTTTTGTTAATAGGATACCTTTGTATTCTGATCTGGGTTTTGAAAATTGAAATCCTACGATTCGTTAATAATTTTGTTGCAAAAAATTTGAAAAAATATTTTTGTGTAATTGTTTACAAAACACCAGATTGTCGAATATACTTTTGATTTCATTTTACATCCTTTTTCTGCTATATATACATTATTATTTAATTTGATGATGGAAGGAATTGTTATAAATGATTGATAGTTAAAAATATAATAACACATTGTGATAAATTTTAACGCTAAAATGCTTACTAAATAATCGTATTTTTATTTATTTATATATGTCTTTTGTATGTCTTATGCGATTTGGTAGTGATTTTGAGTTGACACAAATCTTTGTATAAAGCGTAGATATTTTAACATGCTAGAATACTTTTTCCCGGAGATATTTTAAAGTTGGCTTAAAATTTGTCGTTAGTAAGGAAATCTTCCCCCAGACGAATTTTTTTACGCCAAGCAAAAGTTTAATCTAATGAAGATTTTTAGTGTAGTTGTTGTTGCATTTGCAACATTTGTGAATATATCTGCTCAAGTTAATCGAACATATGACGGATCTAATAATAACCAAATAAATGTAACTTGGGGAAGCGCAGGTTCGCATTTTAATAATTTTTTAGAAACGGCTTATGCTGATAAGATTTCTGAGCCAGGGGGAAAAGATCGACCAAATCCAAGAAATATAAGTAACAAAGTTTTTGGACAATCTAATTTTATACCAAGCAATAGAAAGTTAACAGACTTTGCTTGGTCTTTCGGACAATTTATCGACCACGACATTACTTTCAATAATGACAATCATGATGAGGATATTTCCATTAATATTCCAGCTTGTGATAATGCATTTGATCCGTATTGTAAGGGGGAAGCAATTATACCAATGCGTCGATCAAAATCTGATCCTAATACCGGGACATCAGTAGCAAATCCAAGAAAAAATATAAATGATATTTCTCACTTTATTGATGGGTCAGGTGTGTATGGTTCTGATGCTATTACAGCAGATTGGTTGAGATCTAAGGTGGATGGAAAATTAAAAATGTCCAAGGGTGGATTCTTGCCTTTTAATACCATTGATGGTGAGTTTGAAAGTGAAACTGATCCCAATGCTCCTTTTATGTTGATAGAAGGAGAGGCGCCAGTAAGACACTTTATTGCAGGTGACTTAAGAGCGAATGAACAACCTAGTTTAACATCCCTACACACATTGTTTTTAAGAGAACACAATCGTATTTGTGATGAGTTAAAAGTAATACATCCTGAGTTTACAGATGAAGAATTATATCAAAAAGCTAGAAAAATGGTCGGTGGTACAATTCAAGCTATTACTTATAATGAATGGCTACCAGCTTTAGGTATAAATACAGGTGATTATGTAGGTTATGATGAAAATGTTAACCCTTCTATAATGAATGTGTTTTCAGCGGCTGCATTTAGATTGGGACATACTTTGGTAAATGATCAAATCATCCGTTTGGATGAAAATGGTGATAATTATACCTATGGAACAATTAGTCTAAAAGAAGCATTTTTTAATCCAATGATTGTTTATGAAGAGGGTGGTGTCGATCCAATATTCAGAGGAATGGCTAGCCAAATGCAACAAACATTTGATACTAAAGTGGTAGATGCTTTGAGAAACTTCTTATTTGGATTGCCAGGATACGGTGGTTTGGATTTGGTTTCTATCAATATTAACAGAGGAAGAGAACGTGGTTTGCCTGATTACAACTCTATTAGAGAGCAGTTTGGTTTGCCGAAGAAAAATGATTTTTCTGATATTACAGTAAATGAGAAGTTAGCCAATTCAATCAAAGATATATACAACGAAAATATTAACAACATTGATCCATGGGTAGGAATGTTATCTGAGGATATGATGCCAGGAAATGCAGTAGGGGAGTTGATTTCTGTTATCCTAGCAAAACAATTTAAAAACTTAAGAGATGGAGATCGTTATTTTTATTTAAATGATCTCGGTTTAACTGAAGAAGAAAGACAAATTATTCACACTACTAAATTCAGTGATGTGATTATGAGAAATACAGAAATTGCCGTTATGCAAGACAATGTATTCTTTATGTCATTGGAAGACAGCGATGAAGCAAATGTAGGAATCGAAATGAATGGTTTTGAAAACTTTAGAACGATTAATATTCAAGCCTTCCCGAATCCTGTAGCGAAATACTTTACAATTAGCTTAAATTCTCTTAGAAATGAACAAGCTCAGTTTGTTGTATCAGACTTATCTGGTAAAGTGCTAATGCAAGAGCAATTATTTATCCAGTCAGGTAAAAATGAGTTCAACTTTGAACTAAATGATTCCTTTATTGACGGAGTCTACATTATCAGATTGATTTCTGAAGATGGAGAAGGAAATTTGAAAATCGTCAAAAGATAATAGAACACTTTAGAACTTTTTGCGTAAATAAATAGGGCGACTTCAATAAAGGTTAATGTGTTGTTTTTTTGAAGGGGAGTTGAGCAGCACTTTAATCCAGAGGTCGCCTTATTTTTACTATACAAAAAATTTATATATAGACGCATTTTATGCGTCTTTTTTTGTTTTATAATCCTCTGATAATATCAATTGAACTTTCCTCAAAAATTGCTCTATTTCGAAAAAAATTGATTGTATAATGGATAGGTGCAATAGCCGATAGGCTAGTGGGTTTTCTTATAAAAACGATAGGCAATTCGCTTAAATAAGTATGATAAAACTCCAATAGAATTCTGAGAAAAATTAAGTAATTCTTATTCTTTTAGTATTTTGAAAATACTTTCCTAATTTTGCTGTCTAAATACGAAATTTTATGAAAAAGATTCTGGTAGCCAATCGTGGGGAAATTGCTTTGAGAATTATGCGCTCAGCAAAAGAAATGGGTATAAAAACTGTTGCTATCTATTCTGAAGCAGATAGGAATGCCATTCATGTTTTGTATGCTGATGAGGCTGTTTGCGTTGGTCCTGCCGCTTCTTCTGAGTCTTATTTAAGAGGAGATAAAATAATTGAGGCTGCTTTGGAATTGGGGATAGACGGGATTCATCCTGGTTTTGGCTTTTTGTCTGAAAATTCAACTTTTGCCAAAAATGTTACCGATGCAGGAATTACTTTTATTGGTCCCTCTCCTCATTCTATAGATATAATGGGGAGTAAATTGAAAGCCAAAGATGCGGTTTCAAAATACGATATTCCAATGGTTCCCGGAACGGACAAAGCAGTTGTTGATCCTAAAAAGGCGATAGCAATAGCGAAAGGAATCGGCTTTCCAATATTGATAAAAGCCTCAGCAGGTGGAGGTGGAAAAGGTATGCGTGTTGTCGACAAAGAAGAAGTGCTAAAAGAGCAAATGGAAATGGCAATCAGTGAGGCAGAGTCTGCTTTTGGAGATGGTTCTGTATTTATTGAAAAATACATTACTTCGCCAAGACATATTGAAATTCAAGTATTGGGAGACAAGCATGGAAACATTGTGCATTTATTTGAAAGAGAGTGTTCTATTCAAAGAAGACATCAAAAAGTTGTGGAGGAAGCTCCAGCAGTAATTATGACGGAAGACTTGCGTGCTAAAATGACGAAGAGTGCTATTGATGTTGCTAAGTCTTGCGATTATGTTGGAGCTGGAACAGTGGAGTTTTTGGTGGATTCAGATTTGAATTATTATTTTTTAGAAATGAATACTCGTTTGCAGGTGGAACATCCTGTCACTGAAAAAATTACGGGCGTTGATCTTGTTAAGGAACAGATAAATGTAGCGCGAGGGGAGAAGCTGGCATTTACCCAAGATGATTTAAAAATAAATGGACATTCTATAGAAGTTCGTGTTTATGCAGAAGACCCTAAAAACAACTTTTTACCAGACATAGGAACATTGTTAACCTATGAATTGCCAAAAGGAGAGGGCATAAGAGTGGATGATGGATTTGCAGAAGGAATGGATATTCCTATTTATTACGATCCAATGATTGCCAAGTTGACTGTTCACGCTGATACGAGAAATGCTGCTATTCGAAAAATGGATAGAGCCATTACGGATTATAAAATTTCTGGTATAAAAACTACTTTGGATTTTGGAAAATTTGTGATGAATCACCCTGCATTTATTTCAGGAGATTTTGATACACAATTTATTAAAAAACATTTTGATCCAGAAAATTTTGAAGTAAATGAAAACAATGTAAGTGAAGAATTAATAGCAAATTTAGCGGCGCATTTGTATGCAAAAGGTGAAAATAAAGCTGGCTCATCAAATGATACTACAACGCCAATTGCTAAAAGCAATTGGCGTGCAAATAGAAGATCTGTTTGATTTTTATACTATTTTATGGTTGTCTTTCTAATGTGAAATAATAGCAAGCACCTCTTCCTAAAGTAGATTCGCACCATATTTTCCCATTGTGATTTTCTACAATTTCCTTACAAATGGTTAAGCCCAACCCGCTTCCACGGTATTTTTGAAAGTCGTTTAGTATAATGAAGTTTTCAAATATTTTTTCAGAGTTTTCAGGATGTACTCCGATTCCATTATCCTTTATTTTGAATAGATAATCATTTGCTCTTTTTTCACAGCTAATTTCAATTTTAGGAATTTTATCATCCTTCTTAAATTTCAGGGCATTGTGTACCAAGTTTTGGAACAACTGCATCATTTGTGACTGAAAAGCATATATAGCAGGCAATCTGTCACAATGAATAACAGCATTGGTTTCATGAATAACATAACCATGATACTTTTGTACCAGGTCAATTATTTCATTTAAGTCTACCATTTGCTTTTGCTCATCAATGTTTTTGAGCTTTGCATATCTGCGTATTCCTTCCAACATTAAGTTTAGTTGGTCTGAACTATTGACTACAAATTGAAGCAATTCAAATTCTTTAGGATCAATTTTGTCTTTTACCTTTTCCTCAAAAAGAGTCAAATATTGCTCAAGCATTCTCAATGGCTCTTTTAGATTTGAAGTCGCTTGATTGGTAAACTGTTGCAGCATTTGGTTGGCTGTTTTCAATTCCGTCGTTCTTTCTCTTACCTTTATTTCAAGTTGTTCTTTGTGTGCAAGTAAAGACTTTTCGATTTGTTTGCGACTGGTAATATCTCTACTATTGACAATGTGTTTTTTATAAGAAGTTAAGGGAGAAATAACAGATTCTATGTTTCGCCACAAGCCTTCTTTATTCTTAAATCGGTATTCTATTCTGTTGAGAACTTGTTTTTCATTTAGACAATTGTAAAATGATTTCCAATCATCTGGATGAATTAAATCTTCGATATTTTTTGCCTTTAGCTCATCCGTTTCATATCCTAAAACATTTTTAATAGAAGGACTGATAAAACTAATAAATCCATTTTTATCAATTTCTGTTAACACGTCTGAGCTAAAAGTAATATACGATCTAAACCGCATATCGCTTTCTTTCAATTTTTGCATTGCCAACTGACTGTCAGCTCTAAACCAGCAAAAACCTAATAGCCCTATCGTTTGGTTTTTTTTATTTTTAAGTGGTATTTTCCAAATGTTTAAATAACTTTTCGAACCGTCAACTATCTTTTCTTCAATATCATATATTGAACTGTTAGATTTTAGAACTTGATTATCAAACTCAACATATTTTTTTGCAAGAATATCTTCAAATAAATCGAAATCTGTTTTACCGATAATATCTTTGTGGCTATTGAGGTTCACAGCATCAGCAAAATTTTTATTACAACCACAGTATTCGCCTTTCAAATTTTTCCAAAAAAGAAAATAAGGGAATTGTGTTAAAATATCAATTTGCAAATTATTGAAGTCATTTTCAGTTAAATTAGAAATGTCATCTTCAATACTATTGTTAAAGTGTTCTAATAATTTGTTAACAATTGAAAGGCTAATGGTATCGTTGTTCTTTTTGTCTGGTAGTTCGCCAAAATATTCTTTGTATGCCTTGAGTTCGTTTAAGATCTCAATGTTCAAAGAATTGGGCTGTAGGAGCATAGTTAGTTGCTGTTCCATTGGCAATAGAATGTAGTAGTTGTGTTTTGTTAGGATCTAAGTTGTAGTTGCTTCTTGAAGCAACAGTATTATTGCAAAAAGAATACCATTAATGATTAATTTTAATAAACTTTAATGATTCTTTCTGATTTCATATATTGTTGCTTGATTATCAAGGTTGAATAGATAGAGTTAAATTGAAAGGTGAATAATTATTTTTTACATATATAACTTATGAAAGGAAATTTAAAAAAAATCTTTACAATCCAGTTCAAAATAGAAGTAGCGGGTACCGAAATCGTTATGAATGAATTGATTGGAGAGGAAATTTCC
>JAHDGP010000241.1:6634-7102 GCA_020627525.1 Bacteroidota bacterium | reverse complement strand
AAAATTCAAAAAAAATAAAATAAGTTATTTTAGTAAATTATTGTTTTGGAATTGCCCAAATTATTCCAAACAGAGTTATTTAAGTGTTTAAACCTCGGAAGAACTATTCTTTTGAGGTTTTTTTATTATGGTAAGTGATACAAGTAATTGAGAACTTTTATTTACTTGGTTAATACGTGTAAGTATTCTATTGTTTTGTCTGCTTTGTGATTACGGTTGTCATCTGTGTCAGCTTTGAATCGTTGGTACTGGGTTGTTAACAAATCATACTCCCCATATTTGTCCATTATGTGCTTTATTGTTTCGTGTGTCATTAGACCTTCGTTGTTGTAGCTGACAAAGATATAATTGAACTTACTTTCATTGATGAGTTTTTCAAAACTTATAGCTACTTCATTTCTTTTACAATAATTTGATTTGAAATAATCTCTTAATCCAGTTTTGCCTCTTGGCTCAAAGTTATCGTAC
>JAHDGP010000241.1:0-6624 GCA_020627525.1 Bacteroidota bacterium | reverse complement strand
ATAGTGTTGAGTATGTGGTAATTTGCGCCATAATGCCTGCCATTATAGGGTGGATCTAAATACAGTATGTCACCAGTTATTTTCTTTATCAATTCATTAGCATCTTCTTTGAAAACTTTGTGTTGTGTTTTACTTTCTGCAAAGTTTGCTGCCTTTATAATAAGTTTTTGTTGAGCGGTCGATTTTAATTTTTTCAAATAGGCACCATAGACAGATGCTGTATTGGCAACCTTGTCGGCACTTTCTAAAAGACTTGCTAACAAAAAATAATACTGATCATTTGAAATTTTATTGGTATTGAACCAAAACTCAATTACTTGTCGTGAGGCATCTATAATTTCACCATTTTCATCTGAAAAATATTGTCTGTCAGTTCCGCCGCCTCTGCAATAATTATTGTAGATGATTCCCTTTTTGGGTGGTAAACTATTTAAGGTATCAATTAAGATTTCGTTTTGTTCATTGGCTTGAGAGTTTCCAATATAGTTTCGCAAAAGCACATAGCTGTAATCTTCAATATCACTTGCAATTACTTGTTTTGTGCATTGTTTAAGATGTCGGGCAATGATACCAGTTCCACCGAAAGGTTCAGCGTAAACTTTATCTGTTAGGTCTTCTCCAACTATTTTTTTTATGCTAGATAAAATAAATGAAGATAAACGGTGCTTGGAGCCAATGTAGTTCATTTTAACACAAATAAAGGGAAGATATTGGAACTTATCAAAAAATATTCATTGTAAGGCTTGTTTATTTAACTAAAAATAAGTTTATGTGGCTATCTGATTTAATAGGATTGATTTATCCAGAAATTTGTTGCGCTTGTAATCAACGACTTACGAAGCAGGAAGAAATTATATGTTTGCATTGCGCTTATTCATTACCCAAAACAGACTTTTTAAGCATTTATGACAATCCAATTGCAAAACATCTAGCAGGAAGGGTTCCGTTTGAGTATGCAACATCTATGTATTATTTCACTAAAAAAGGATTAATTCAAAATTTGATGTACCAATTGAAGTACAATGGACGCTATGATGTGGGTTTGAAACTAGGGGCAGATTTTGGACAAGCTTTGAAGGAAATTCCATTTTGGAAAGACATTGAAGTTATTTTGCCAGTACCACTTCATCCAAAGAAATTAAAAATAAGAGGATACAATCAGAGCGATGCAATTGCCGAGGGAATGGCCAAAGCAATGGAAATCGAAATGGTTCCAGATGTTTTGAAACGAGCAAAGTTCAATAAGTCTCAGACTAAAAAGGGCAAACTTGAACGCTGGTCAAACGTTGAAAATATTTTTGACTTGAAAGATGCTGCATTAGTTTGTGGAAAACATGTGTTGCTAATTGACGATGTATTGACAACAGGCTCCACCCTTGAAGCTTGCTCCGAAGTATTATTGAAAGTTGAAGGTTTAAAATTAAGTATTGCGACTTTGGCCTGTGCGGAGTCGTTTTAGTTTTATATAATTAAAAACCTCACTTGCATTTTAAGATTTATACATTGTATATAATGAGAATAGTAATTTAAAATAAATCCCATTAAAAATGTCAAATAAGAAATTAAAAACAACGTGGGTTCCACTTCCAGAAGAGGCTGTCTTTAAAGGTTATCATGAAATAAACCTTAATGATATAGCGCCAGATAAATTTACAATTTTAGAAACTCCAGAAATGATAATTTGGGGAATATTGGGAGATTTTGAGCAGGACCAAGCAGAAGAAGTATTAAATACAATAATTAAAAGGTTAAGGCAAGTATCAAAATCCGATAAGATACCAGTTAAACACATAAATGACTTGGTAGCACTTGCAAAATTGCGAGATTTAGATGAATTTGTAATCCAAAAACTTAAAGACATGTCAATTTTCACAGATGAATTGGTAAAAGACCATGTCCTTTACAAAGAGGGTAAAAAGGCAGGAATCAAAAAAGCTAAGGCAAAAGCAAAAAAGGCTAAAACCAAAGCGATAGTCAATTTAATGATGGCTGATGTTGATATAGAGATCATTAAAAAGGCTTTCAAATTGTCGCAGAAGGAATTGGAACAATTAGTCGTTGATTGGCATATGAGAGATGTGAAAAACATAAAGGTAATAGTTTAATCAGTCCTATTTCACCAAAACAAAAGATTGTGCAGTTCATTTTAAATACTTTTCTAATAGTAAAAGGGAAGAGAAAAATGATAAAGCTAAGTAAATCATTAATGAACTAGGTTTGGATATTGAGAAACTCAGGATTCTCCGCAAGAAGCTATTGGTGAATATTTAGAAATCCAATCAGAAGAATAAATTAGATGATTTACTGGAAGGTTTAGATGAAAAAGGTTTTGAAGGGAAATACACTACTTTTTGCAAGGCAATAGAGTTTGTAATTAGAATGAGGAGTTGATAAATCTGCACATTGACTGATCTGATTTGTTAAAAGATTATGATTAACTTTGTAAAATGATAAATGTACTTAGATGGACTATATAGAAATATCAGGATATAAGTCTATTAATTCTGAAGGAATTGATTTAGAGGCTATTAATTTGTTAATTGGAGCTAATGGTAGTGGAAAGAGTAATTTTATTTCATTCTTCGATTTTCTAAACAGGCTTTACGATAGGAAATTAAATGATTATATTGCGCTTTCTGGTGGTAGTAATAAAATTTTACATAAAGGTCAAAAAACAACGGATTGTATATCTTTTAAAGTTGAATTTGATAATGGTAATAATGGTTATGCAGCAAAATTAGAATCAGGAGTTGATGGTTTTGTATTCACTTCAGAAAGACTAATTTATAAGAGTGATCTTGGAATTGATATAAATAGTTCTGATACTGAAGCAAGGTTGAAAATAGTGGACAATTACAGAGCTAAATATATAATTAAGTATTTAAATGGCTTTAGAAAATATCATTTTCATGATACAAGTGACAAATCTCCTTTTACGAAACTAAGTCATATAGAAAATGATATACATTTTTTATATGGTGATGGTACTAACTTATCAGCTTTTTTATATCATATAAATCAAAAACATAAAATTGTTTACAACAGAATTATTAAGACGATACAATCAATTGCACCATACTTTTCCGACTTTTATTTTAAGCCCAATAGTGAAAACTATTTAAGGTTACATTGGACTGATAGATACAGCGATGTTTTATTTGGTGCAACAGATTTATCCGATGGAACCATTCGTTTTATTGCTCTTACAGTTTTATTTATGCAACCAACTTTACCAGACACTATCATTATAGATGAACCAGAATTGGGGCTCCACCCAACAGCTATTGCAAAATTAGCAGGGATGATAAAATCGGTTTCAGCAAAAGGTTGTCAAGTAATAATTGCAACACAATCAACAGATTTAATTAGTCATTTTTCTCCTAATAACATCGTGACAGTTGATCAGATAGATGGAGAGACAAAATTTAAAAGGCTTCAAGAGGATGAATTACAACAATGGCTAGAAGATTATACCATTGATGATTTATGGAAGCGTAATATAATTACAACTGGTCAACCAAATATATAGGAAGTGAAGAGAGTCATAATAATCTGTGAAGGAGAGACTGAAAGAGAATTTTGTAGAACCATTTTAGCTCCTTATTTCATTTCAAAAAATATTTTTATACAATCGCCACTAATAAAAAAGACTATGGGTGGAATGGTGAACTGGTCAGAGCTAAAAAAGCAAATCTTGTTACATCTCAAAAGTGATATATCAGCGTATGTAACAACTTTTATTGATTACTATGGTCTAAATAGAAAACACGACTTTCCAAAGTGGAATGAAGCAGAATCACAACCTGACAAAAATTTAAGAATGCTAATATTAGAAAATGCAATGTCAATGGATATTGATGATACTTTTAGGTTTAGATATATTCCCTATATACAGCTTCACGAATTTGAAGGATTGCTGTTTAACAACATTAAGGACTTTTGTGAACAAATACCTTCAAATGAATTAGTAGGAATTGACGAACTGAAAGCTACTTTTAATCAATATCCAAATCCTGAAATGATAAATAATAACAAAGAAACCTCTCCATCACATAGGTTAGAAAGAATTATTTTAGGCTACAACAAAATTGTTTACGGTAATATTCTAGCAGAAGCAATTGGACTCGCTAAAATTTGTGAAAAGTGTCCAAGATTCAACAGTTGGTTAAACAATATAGAGTGTAAAGTAAATGATAAATAGTAGTTTTAGTGCTTCAGCCAAGTGAAAGATTTCTCCATAACATCCAAAGTTTAACACTATTTTCACAATTAACACCGTTAGTACCTGCGACTGGTGTAAGTAATTAGCAGTTTGAATAATATTTTTAAACAGTTTTAAGTACTTACTTATCTTTGCAATTCAAAATATTATATGCAAAAGAAATATTTTTTACCTTCTTCAGTATTATTCCTATTTGTAGGATTTATGTTGACTCAATTATTGTTTTCGTGTAAAGACGATGCAATAACAACCGATTCTTCTGATTCATTGACTTTGACTGCGGATACAATCACTTTTGATACCGTTTTTACAACAGTTGGTTCTACAACTGCCTACATGACCGTGTTAAACGATCACAATAAAAATATCAAAACGGATATTGCTTTGGCAGGTGGAGAAAGCTCAAATTTTAGGTTAAATGTAGATGGAGTTTCAGGAACTTCTTTTGAAGATGTTGAAATTTTGGATAATGACAGCTTATACATATTTGTAGAGGTAACGGTCGATCCCAACTCGGCAACCGATCCGTTTATATTAGAAGATTCTTTGATTTTTATGACCAATGGCAACGAACAAAAAGTGCTGTTGCTGGCTTACGGTCAAAATGCGGTATTTTTTAATAATGTGGAGGTCTGTAATGAAACCTTGACTGATGAACTGCCTTATGTTTTTTACAATATTGTATACGTACCTGAAGGTTGCGAGTTGAACATAGAAGAGGGTAGTAGAATATATTTGCACAAAACAGCTCTATTTATTATTGAAGGAACCTTAAACATAAATGGAACAAAAGACAGCATGGTAACTTTTCAAGGAGACCGTCTTGAGCAATACTTTGATGACAAGGCAGCCCAATGGAACGGAATTGAATTGTTAAGAGGTGGGACGGCAAATGTAAAGCACGCCAAATTACGTGGGGGTTTTTACGGATTTGTAACAGGATTGCGAACTACAAAGGACATTGTACCTTATGTCGATTACAGTTTTAGCAATGCCCCTGAATTAAATCTTGAAAATACCATTATAGAAAATTGTTTTTTGAATGGGATCGTTTCAGTAATGAGTAAGGTTGCTGCTACAAATACTTTGATACATACTTCTGGTGATTACCTTTTTGCTTCAGAATATGGAGGAGATTATGATTTTGTCAATTGTACTTTTGCCAATTATGGATCTTCGGATTTGGCTCATAGAGATGAAATCATTGCCATTGGTGCAAATGCCATTGATATTGGAGATGAGGATATGTCAAATATCATAAGTGCAACTGCCGATTATTATTTTGGCAATTGTATCATTCACGGAGCGGAAGATGAAGAGTTGGCAATTTCAGAATCTATTGAAGGGCAAATGCCTGTTAATTTTTTATTTGAAAATTGTGTTCTAAAAACAGAGAGAAACATAGATACACTCACCTTTGTGAATTGTATTAAAAACCCAGCAAGAAAAGATACCTTATTTCAAAGACGACAAGATTGGAATTTTCGATTGAATAATGAATCGCCAGCCATAAATTTTGGTTCGTCCAGTTTATCGACAGATTTGCCAGTCCCAATTCAGGATTTGGATGACAAAGACCGTGCAGATGGAAAAATAGACGCAGGATGTTTTGAATTTTCAGAGGATTGATTCATCAATCCACGAGGGGCAACCTTTACGGTTGCCCGCATAAATAGTCAGCCAACATTGGTTGTCAAAGAAAAAGATTTGTCCAACACGGTTACCCAGACGAATGATCAAATGAAGGGTTGTTGAAAAATGATTTAATCAACAAGGTTGCTCGCAAAAATGATTTGCCAAACCTGCTTGTCCAGAAAAAATAATTTGCCAAAGACGATTACTCCAATAATCCATTAAGACTTAGCCATAGATTTGCGTGAGGGATTGAAAGGAAGCTGACGAAGGAGGCTGTGTTGAGACTTTGACTCAATATTATTATCTTTGATTAATCTTTTTGTCTCAACACCGAAGCGAACGCGGAGTCGTGGAAAGCTCGACCTGACCGATAGGGAAGGGCACGCCCAGAAAATTATAAGTATGATCAATGTTGAAAAATCCATCGAACTAAAAAAAGAGCTCGACTCACTGCGTCCATTAAGCAAAGCGGATGAATTGAGAATAATGCAAAAGTTTAGATTAGATTGGAACTATCATTCAAACAATCTTGAAGGAAATTCATTGACTTATGGCGAGACAAAAGCATTGATACTTTTTGGAATTACAGCACAAGGGAACCCACTAAAAGACCATTTTGAGATAACAGGACACGATGAAGCGATCAAATGGATTGAAGATATTGTAAAACAAGAAAGACCGCTCACGGAAAGCTTTATCCGAGAATTACATAAGTTAATTCTTAAAGAATCTTACGAAGTAGATGCTATAACGCCAGATGGTCAACC
>JAHDGP010000240.1 GCA_020627525.1 Bacteroidota bacterium | reverse complement strand
AACATTTGTTCGTTTATTATTGTAATCAAAATTCCAGAAGATGATGATTGATAATACCACTCCTTCGGAGTTTTTAAATGGATCATAACATTAGTGCCATTACACTGTCAGCCCTTCAGGCTTTTTAGAGATCTATTACTTAACTAAACAACATTGATTGAAGCATTTATTACAAAAAAAAACTAAAACCATTACTTTAAAAAATGAAAACGATTCAAAACCCTAATGATTTAATTGCATTTTTGAATAGCAATAATATTACTGAAGGATATTTTATTTATAGAGATGGAAAGCTAGTGCCTTCACATCCTGAATTATCTGATTTGGCAGAGGAGATTTCCCAAATGGATGACTTCCTAAATCACGAAGGAATTTTCTTTGAGGTGTACAATGAATACAATTCACTGTTTACTGCGTTTGTATACAATACTGTTCGTGGTCAAGCGGCTGGTGGCGTTCGTTTTAGATCGTATGAAAGTATTGACGCCTTGTTTTCGGATGGTTTGAGATTGGCAAAGGGTATGGCTGACAAAAATGCGGTTGCTCGACTTTGGTGGGGAGGTGGCAAAGGGATTATTTACCGTGACAATGTTTTTGGTTTGGATGAAGATACACGTTACCATATTTACAAAAATTATGGTCTTTTCATGTCAAAACTGAATGGTGTTTATATCACTGCTGAAGATATGAATACACGCCCTAAGGATATGGGTGTTATTTTTTCAAAAACACGTCACACTACTTGTATTCCAATAACATTTGGCGGAAGTTCTAACCCTTCTATCTATACTGCGAAGGGTGTGTTTAGTGGTTTAAAGGCAGGAGCAGAATTTAAGTATGGAAAAGAAAATGCTTTAAAAGACAAAATCGTTTTATTGCAGGGAGCTGGAAATGTTGGTTACCATGTAATGGAGCAAGCTGTAGATGCTGGAGCAAAAGTTTTTGTTTACGAACCGAATTCAGAAACACATAAAAAAATTAGAGCGCAGTTTAATGAAGAGCAAGTAAGTCTTGTCGATAGCAATGAAAAGCTGATATCTATGAAAGGGCATATTTTTTCTCCCAATGCAATTGGAGCTATTTTGAATGATGAGAGCATTGCGAATTTGCAAGTAGATGTAATTGCGGGCGGAGCAAATAATCAATTGCTCGACTCCGATAAACACAGCGCTATGTTGCAAGAAAAAGGTATTTGGTATTTACCCGATTTCTTTATCAATCGTTTGGGTATTATCAACTGTGCGAATGAGCAATATGGTTATGTAAAAAGTGATATTGATAAAGAAGTAGAACTGGTTTATACAGACTCTCTTGACTTGTTGCAAAAAGCTGCTGACCAGAATGTATCCCCTCAAAAAATTGCAGCGGATATAGCCACAGAAAGAATGAAACAAGCCCACCCGATTTGGGGACACCGTGGTCCTAAGTTGGTGGATGAGATTATTAGAAATGGGTTTGGGAAAACTGATCAGGTTTTGGAGAATGGAATTAATGCGTGAATGATATAATGTGATTAATGATTCAATGAGAGAAATATTCTCAATTTCTTGCATTTATTGAAACATTATAGCATTGAAACATTAAACATACCTCAAATCAACACTGAAATTTTCGGGATGTTTGGGATTGGAGTTTTTATAAAACGCCATTATTTCTCTCATATCTTTTTCCATATCATCTGAGGGATAAATGAGTTTCCCAACACCGGATTCTTTATTTTTAAAATCAATATAACTCAAAGCTATTGGTACATTTGCCCCTTTCGCTATATGGTAAAAGCCTGTTTTCCATTCTTCTCTTTTTGACCGAGTTCCTTCTGGTGTAATAAGCAATACCAGGTCTTCATTTTCCTTAAATAAACGCACCATTGCATCTACTGCACTCTCTCGCTTTTCCCCATCCTTTTTTGGGCGTCGGTCTATTGAAATTCCTCCAAGTGGTTTTGTTATTAAACCAAGCGGAAACTTCATCCAAGATTTTTTTATGGTGAATCGTGCATTTATTTTTAACAAATCAAATGTACCGAACATAATAACAGCGTCCCAGTTTGAAGTGTGTGGTACTGCCAGCACAACAGATTGTTTAAAATCTTCTACAGGCACAATATCTTTATGTGTCCAGCCACTTAACTTAAAATATGCTGTAAATATCTTTTTTAACAAACTCTTATTTATTTTTAGATTGAATTAGACATTGTAAGTGATAAGATCAAATTAACAGGCATAAATAATTTTAACAAAACACTGACTGTTAAAACTTTGAGATGTGAGTTAATGTTTTTAAAATTGGTCTTATCACTTATCAGAACGACTTTGAAAGGTTCTCTAGTACTCTTGTCCAAGCCGCATCAAAGTATTCGTAAACAGCTTGCCAGTTTTCTCCAGCCCTCCACCCAAAGTGAGACAATTGCACTTTCGTTGAGGTATCGCTAATTTTTTCAAAATGAAGTACAACCCAAGTATAATCCTCACTATTCCGTATTTCTGGAAAAATAGGAGGTGCATTCCAACTGAAAGACAACATTTCATAAGGTAAATAGCTCAAAAATTTGCACCCTTCCGATCCTTGCCCACCTGGTTTTGCATCGGCAATAAAATACATTTCAAATGGACCATGCAACCTCAGTTCAACCTTACATTTTGGAGCGAAAAAAGACTTTATTCCTTCATTTGTTGTCCATTTTTCCCAAACCGCTTCGCGGTTTGCCTTCACAACAATTTCTTTAAATATCTTCTTATCTATGAGTATCTCTGACAAAATATCTGATTTTTTATATTTACTTATAAACAAAAGGGCGATTAGAATTTCTATTCCAATCGCCCTGTTTTAATTGTTATTCTATTTTAAAAAAAGACTAGTTTTTAGTCTCTTTAAATTTATCAAACCTAGATTCTTTTTCATCTGCATTTTTAGGATAAACATTATTACTTGTGTCTACATCTGCAGTTTCTTCAAAAGGATCAAGTCTTACTGTTTTGATCTGCTTTTTAAAAGCAAACATTTTGCTTACTTCTGTATTTCTTGTTTTGAAGATTTGAGCTGGAATTCTTTTCAATTCTTTTGTTCCATCTTCAAATTCAAATTCAACAATCAATGGCATTACTAAACCACCTTTATTTTCAAAATTGATTTGGTAATAATAATACCCTTCATTTATTATAGCAATTTCTTTATCTGATAAGCTTCCTGCATATTGCATAAACCTATCTTTAGGAATAGAAACTTTCGGGAATGGATCAACATTAACGATCTCTTCAACAACCTCTGTTATTTTTTTCTTCTTTTTCTTCTTTTTCTTAGATGTTTCTTCCACTTTAGGCTCTTCCTTTTTTTCCTCCACTTGCTCTTCGATTTTTAAAACTCTCGCTTTAACAATTGCTAAGTCCACGTGGTCATTGGTATAGAACCATCCTCTCCAGAACCAATCAAGGTCCATTCCAGAGGCATCTTCCATTGTTCTAAAAAAGTCTGCTGGTGTAGGATGTTTAAACATCCAACGTTGTGCATATTCTTTAAAAGCATAATCAAACAACTCATTTCCCATTACTGTTTCTCTAAGAATATTCAAAGCTGTTGCTGGTTTAGCGTAAGCATTCGGACCTAATTGCCAAATACCTTCTGGATCAGCCATAATTGGTGATATTTGAGATTTGTCTCCTTTCATGTAATCCACAATCTTATTAGCTGGTCCCCTACGTGATGGAAAATCATCCATAAATTCTTTTTCTGTTAAATATTGGCAGAAAGTATTCAATCCTTCATCCATCCAAGCCCATTTACGCTCATCTGAATTAACGATCATTGGAAAATAGTTATGACCAATCTCGTGTATGATTACTCCAATAGTTGAATATTTTGTACGATCATCATAAGAACCATCTTCTCCACATCTTCCCCAGTTGAAGCAAATCATTGGATACTCCATTCCTATGCTGGCAGCATTCACCGAAATAGCAACTGGATAAGGGTAATCAAATGTATGTTTTGAGTACGTTTCTAAAGTTTGTACTATTGCTTTTGTTGAATATTCTTCCCATAAAGGATTTCCTTCTTTTGGATAATAAGACATTGCCATTACAGTACGATCACCAAAAGGAACTCCTTGTGCATCCCAAATAAACTTACGAGATGAAGCAAAACCAAAATCACGAACATTGTTGGCTTTAAATTTCCAAGTTTTGGTCTCTTTTACTTTTGTCGCTTCTTTTTTAGTTGCTGTTGCCTGATCTACAATGATAACTTGTTTTTGCGTATTTTTTGCTTCTTCTAATTTTGATAAAATTTCAGGAGACAATACTTCAGCAGAGTTTTGTAATTCGCCCGTGGCTGCAACGATATGATCTGCTGGTGCTGTAATTTCCACTTCGTAATCACCAAATGTAAGGGCAAACTCACCACGACCTAAAAATTGTTTGTGCTGCCACCCTTCTACTTCACTATAGACACACATTCTTGGATAAAACTGAGCGATTGTGTAAAGGTAGTTATCATCTTTTTTAAAGTACTCGTAACCAGAACGTCCACCCATTTGCATACGATCTTGAATGTTATACCACCATTTGATATTGAAAGAAAATTTATCTCCAGTTTTCATTGGTTTTGGTAGTTCCACACGCATCATTGTATTAACAACCGTGTGCTCTAATTCTTTTCCTGAAGCGTCTTGAACATAGTCAAGTTTAAATCCTCCATCAAAATCAAAGTGCAATTCTCTAAGTGAAGTAAATTGTACTCTATCTAATGTTTTAGTAGATTTTATTTTTAATGCATCAGAATCTTGAGAACGAATATTTTGATCTAATTGTAGCCACAAGTATTCTAAAACATCTGGAGAGTTATTAGTATATGTTATTGTTTCCTCACCAGAGATTCTTTGCTTTGAATCATCTAATGTAAGTTTTATTTTATAGTCAGCTTTTTGTTGCCAGTATTCATGGCCTGGTGCTCCAGAGGCAGTACGATAAACATTAGCTGTTGGTAATTCTTGCCCCAACTGCCTAAACTTGTTGGTATCGGTATTTTGTGCATTAGCCCAAAACCCGCCACAAAAAATAATTAGTGATAATAAAAAAAATCTTTTCATATAAATGTTTTTTCTTGTTTCTTTATGGGATGTTAATAGCTACCAAAATTTAGTTTCCCACATCAAAGATAAGGAAAGCAACGCGGTTATTATTGAAACTGTTAAAATCCAATATTTTACTGGAACTTTTAACAGTTTGTTAATAATTAATGATAGCAACAAAAAGACTGCCACAATTAACAATTGTCCTATTTCAATACCAATATTAAACGCAAATAGTGGTTGAATGACAGATGAAGCACTGCCCATAAGTGCTTTTAAGTAATTTGAAAAGCCCATTCCATGTATTAACCCAAAAACAAGTGCGAAAGCAAATTGTTTAATAACTCCTTTGTTGGCGGGGTGATCTTTATAAGATATTATGTTGGAAACAGAAGTGATAAATATCGTCAGGGGTATAAGAAACTCTATAAAGTTGCTGGGAATCACTATAAAGTCTAACACTGATAAAGCTAGAGTAATAGAATGACCGATGGTGAAAGCTGTTACCAAACCAAAAACCTTTTGCCAGTCTTTTAATTGGTATATAACAAACAATGCAACCAGAAACAGCATATGATCATAAGCTGCTAAATCACAGATATGCTGAAAGCCTAACTTAAGATATAACTCAAATATTGACATTTATTAAATGTGATATTGAAAACAAATCAAAATCAAAGATAATAAGAGCATGTTGGATTTAACAATTTACACTCAAAATTAGACAAAGATGTCGCCCCTAGCGGGGTTTGCTACAAAAGTTAAGTCCTCTAGAGCTTTTGTAAATATTGTTTTCTTGTCACTGATTTTTAAAAATGGCTAGTTGAATAATAAAATGCTTCCTTTTGGAATCTTAGTACAAGCGGAGTTATATAAGGCTTTGTCAGAAAAGCATCAAACAAACCAGCTCTAATTAAGCTGCATTGGAACTTCCAAAACAAAAACAGGTATTTTGACTTTGAAAAAACGATCATCAGAAATTCTGTGCATTGTAAAAGTACCATGCATTGTACCAATGGTAGAATTTAGGTTGCAGGCTGAAGTGTATTGGTGAGCGTGCCCAGGCTCTAATCTTGGCTGTTGACCTACAACGCCCTCTCCCTTTGTTTCTCTTCTTTTATTGCTAGATTCAAAAATAAACCAATGTCTGGAAAGTAACTGAATGGTATACTTACTACAATTTTCTATTGAAATATTATATGTAAAGATGTATTCACTATCCGAGGGGCGAGAATACTCTTTTCTGTACTTCACCTCAGCACTTACGATTACTCCATCTGTTATTGCACTGACTGATACCATTATTCGATTTATTTAATTGTCTTTTTTTACGACTTGATAAATTCTTTGTTTTGAAATAATTACTTACACTTTCTTAACCTAGTTATTAATTTTTTTATTGTAAGAATAGCCTTTAAATTATCATAAATATCTAAAAGAATCAAACAAATATCTTATAAATTTTTAGGAATATTTTAAGTACTTGAGAACATTTTTGCCCTAGAGGCAATAACTATTTTAATATCTCAGCTAAAAACGCAATTCTGACAATTGCAATGATAGCAGTTGTCAAAACATAAATACTCAGTGATGTAGGTTTTTCTATGATATTATACAACAACTTCCTTACTCAAAAATGAATCTACCAATTTTATAGCTTCTTCTTTAGCAATATTTAGGTCATCATTGATAATAGTAATGTCAAACTTGTCTTCATACTCCATTTCCATTTGAGCACGAGACATTCTTTTTTGAAGACTTTCTATCGTTTCTGTTTTTCTGCTTTTAAGCCTGTTTAATAAAGCTTCTATTGAAGGGGGCTTGACAAAAACGGCTAATGCCATCTCTCCATAATATTTTTTAATATTCGCTGCACCTTTGACATCAACATCAAAAATCACATTTTTATCCAAACTCCAAATTCTTTCCACTTCGCTTTTAAGGGTTCCATAACGACAAGATTCGTAAACCTCTTCCCATTCTAAAAAAGCCCCTTCGTTTATTTTTTTATCAAACAATTGTGGACCAAGGAAATAGTAGTCTTTTCCATCTATTTCATGTCGTCGGCGTTTTCTATTGGTAGCT
>JAHDGP010000239.1 GCA_020627525.1 Bacteroidota bacterium | reverse complement strand
GAAGATTATCGGGAGTCTGTTGCGGGCGGCTCACACACGGTGGTTGTGGCTGATATTGACGAACTGTATGACCAATTTGCTTGGGGAATTGAAAAGCATCCCATGTCAATAAAGAATTTTTTAAGAGATGCATATAATAATTGGACCAGTTTAAAACCAGAACATGTAAACATAATAGGGAAAGGTGTTAGGTATGAAAAGACACGTTACAATACTGCTAACTTCGATGATTGTTTGGTTCCATCTTATGGATATACCGCATCTGATTACATGTTTGTTACGCCAAACACGCAATCCTATTTACCATTGATGGCAATTGGTAGAGTTCCCGCCTCAACAATAAATGAAGTAAAGGCATATTTGGATAAGGTTGAAGAATATGAAGCATTGTTTACCGCCTATAATGATTGTGCTTCGGTTGAAGACAGAAGGTGGATGAAAAATATGATTCAAATTGCGAAAGGTTGGGGGACTAATGAAACGAATACATATAGCACTTTCTTAGATCAATATGAACCGTTTGTCACTGGATCGCAGTTGGGATATGAAATTGTAGAAGAGTTCTCCGATGTAACTGGTATAATTCCAGCAGGACAAACAAATAATTTTGCCAATAATCCAAACGTTCAAACAAGATTGGAAGATGGCTTGGCGATGATAACTTATTTTGGTCATAGCGCACCTGCTGAAAATTATTGGCAGTTTGACATGCAACATCCTTCCAATTATAATAATGAAGGAAAATACCCTTTTATTTATTCTAATTCCTGTTTTGTTGGAAGAATAAATGCATTTGCTGACCATGAAACAATGTCAGAAGATTATGTATTGGAAGACAATGGTGGCTCAATTGCCTTTTTGGGCTCAATCGCTTTGTCAAGCCCTAGTTTGTTGAATTTATTTTCTGTAAAATTTATGGAAAATATTTCTGTAAATCATTATGGCGCTTCCATTGGTGATAATATCAAGGAATCTATTGTAGATATTTATAATCCCAATGACGATCTTATAAGAATTGTTTGCAATGATTTTATATTGTGTGGTGATCCTGCTATCGAACTGTATCACTGGGATGAACCAGAATTTTCAATAACAAATAGTATTGCCAATGTTTCTCCTACAGGTATCATTGACCCTACTACAATCACACAATTGGCAGTTGATTTTGATATTGAAAATTTAGGGCAAGCAAGCACTGGAATGGTAGATGTTGTTATTTATCAATATGATCCAAATGGTAATTTAATCAATCAAACAACACAATCAATAAATATTCCATCTTACAATGAAAACTATGTATTTACGGTCCCAGTTTTAAGTACTTCCCCTTCTGGAATAAATTCATTTGTTTTTGAAATTGATGGAAATTTGGTTTATTCTGAGGCTTGTGAAGACAACAATAGTTTGGAAATTTTAGTTGAAATAGACAACCAAAATCCAACGGCTTGCACAGATCCTCTTGCTTGTAATTTTGATATAAATGCAACCATAGATGACGGCTCTTGCATTTATCAAATAGCTTGTGATAGTGATGTTTGTACAAACGGAGGACTTTATGAATGGGATTCAACATTGTGTAGTTGTGAATTAGTAACTCCAACAGTATTGGGATGTTCAGATCCAACGGCTTGCAATTTTGACCCTTCAGCCAATTGTGATGACAGTTCTTGTATCTTTGAAACAACCTGCGATGACGATGTTTGTACCAATGGTGGCTCATATATATGGGACCAAAATACCTGTTCGTGTATTTTGCTTGAAGCGACTGTTGCTGGCTGTTTAGATCAAAATGATCTAAACTATAATCCTTTGGCAAACTGTGATGATGGGTCTTGTTTAAATTATTCGTATTGTTTAGATCCATTGGCCTGCAACTTTGACGGAGTTCCTAATGGAAGTCCAGTCAATGATCCTTCTCTTTGTGACTATGGCAATACAAATTGCCCTGATCCTTGTAATGCATTTGTAGGCTGTGATGATCCGACAGCTTGTAATTTTGATACTAATGTAAACTGTCCAGACAATAGTTTGTGTGAGTATACCTCTTGTATTACAAATTGTCAATTGAGTATTGAGCTACCTTATGCTGGTTGGCACATTGTTTCAAGTTATTGCAAACCAGTAAATGATAGTATTGAGGTCATTTTTAATCCAATAATAAATGATGTTATTCAAGTAAAAAATCTTAATGGAGAAGTTTACATTCCAGCATTTAATAACTTCAATAGTGGATTAGATTTTTGGGAAATAGGTTCAGGTTATTTAGTAAAAACTGCTCGTCCAACAACATTAAACATAACTGGCGGGCAAGAAATTGACCTAAGTGTTGATAATATTCCGCTATACGAAGGCTGGAACCTAATTGCTTACTGGTTGCAGGGAGAAGCTGATCCAATTGACGTATTTAGTAGCATTTCAAACGATGTAATTCAAGTTAAAAGCCTTGCGGGTTCTTACATTCCTGCCTTTAACGATTTTAACAATATGGGCAATATGTGCGAAGTAAATGGCTATTATGTTAAAATGAATGCGGATAATACACTATCTTATAATAACTCAAATTTAATTCCACGGCCAGCTATAAATGTAGATATAATTTCAGAGCGTTTAACAACCAGTCATTTTGTAAAAAAGATTAAGCCAAATCCAAATTCTGCTACCTTGGTCATTAAGGACGATGAAAACAATCCGTTGAATGTTGGGGATGAGCTAGGTGTCTTTACGACCAAAGGCGTTTTGGTGGGAGCATTTGTTTATGAGAATAAAATGATGGGCGGATTAGCATTTGGCAACGACGAAACAGAAGACGAAGTTAATGGAATGATCGGAGGAGAAAAGTACATCTTTAAAGTTTGGGACAAGTCGAGCAATCAGGAGCGAGTTGTAGAAATGAATTTTGAAAAAGGAAACGATACTTATCTTAAAGACGACCTTTGCTTATTGAGTTTTAAAAATGAAAGTACAACAGGCATAAATTCAATTATAAGTGAAAATGTTTCAGTTTATCCAAATCCAGCCACTTCGAATATTTACTTTAAAATGAGTTTTGAAAATATTAAAGATTTTA
Source organism: Bacteroidota bacterium (assembly GCA_020627525.1). GTDB lineage: Bacteria > Bacteroidota > Bacteroidia > Chitinophagales > UBA2359 > JAHDGP01. The sequence continues at coordinate 4,086 of JAHDGP010000239.1, read as the reverse complement.
GTATTGAAATAATGGGCTTAAATGGGCAGTTGATTGATGTTGTAAATGCAAGTGCTGCATCTCTTGAAAACAATTTAATAGAATATAATGTAGAAGCTTTAAAAGCTGGAATTTATACTTATAAAATTACCAGTGAAGAGCAAGTATTTGTAGGGAAGTTTTCTGTTACAAATTAGTGTAGAGAATAGAATTGTAAAATAAAAGCCCCCACAAAACTGAAAGTTTTGTGGGGGCTTTATTGTATAACATTTGCTTTGTGTTCTTTGTTTCTTTGTGGTTTAATATACAGCAAAAGTGTTTTGTCTAATGCTTATCCATCTGAAATTGCTTTGTTTGTAAAGGAGTTTAATACCACAGCAAACACCACCACCAATACGCAACCAATCAGATTTAACCATAAATATGCTAAATCTATTTTGCCCATTTTATCTAAAACAAATAAGGAAATAACAATAAGTTCACCTATAATTGCAGCCAGAAACACAGCATTTCCTTTTACTTTCTTAAAGAAAAATGCAACCACAAAAATTCCTAAAATTGCTCCGTAAAATACAGAGCCAACGATGTTTACCGCTTCAATTAAATTATCAAACAAAGAGGCACCCAAAGCGAAAAGCAAGGCAATGACTCCCCATAAAATGGTAAATATTTTTGAAATCATCAAATAGTGTTCATCCTCCTTGTTTGGAACGAGTGAGCGCTTGTAAATGTCAATAACCGTTGTAGTCGCCAGTGCATTTAGCTCAGAAGCAGTAGTGGACATGGCTGCGGAGAAAATTACCGCCAACAATAAACCAACCAAACCAATTGGAAGGTGTTGCATAACGAAAGTAATAAAGACATAATCCGAATCTTCAGGGTCTAATTTTTCACTTTCTTTTACTTCATGCGATTCAATCAAAGACTTCGCTTCGTCTCTGATTTCTTTTTCTTCCGCTAATAATTTATTAAACAAAATACGATCTTGAGCATCCGTTTTGTCATTTGAAGGTCTAGCAACAGAAGACAATATTGCTTCTTTCTTTTTTTCTTGAACGATTAAAAGCTCCTCTTCCAAATCAGAATAATCCCCACTCATTGAAGAGGCTTCCATTTTTGCTACATTGGCTTGATTAAAATGGAGAGGTGCAGGATTGAATTGATAAAACATAAAAACCATCAATCCAACAAACAAAATACTAAACTGCATAGGGACTTTAAACAATCCATTGAAGAGCAAGCCCAATCTACTCTCCGTCAAAGATTTTCCCGAAAGATAACGTTGTACCTGAGATTGATCTGTTCCAAAATAAGATAAAAAAAGAAAAGTCCCTCCCAACAACGCCGACCAAATATTGTACTTTTTGGACAAATCAAATTCAAAATCAACAACATTTAATTTACCCATTTTTCCCGCAACAGAAACCGCATCAAACAAACTTACAGATTCAGGTAGTTTGTAAATAATTACAAGCAAAGCAATAAACATTCCTGCCAAAATAATGATCATTTGTTGCTTTTGCGTTTGGCTCACAGCAACCGAGCCGCCAGACACCGTATATATAATAACCAATAATCCAATTAGTAAAGTTGTAGACCCAAGCCCCCAGCCAAGCATAGTCGATAAAATAATTGAAGGCGCAAATATGGTAATCCCTGCCGCCAATCCTCTTTGCAATAAAAAGAGCCCTGCCGTTAAGGTCCTCGTTTTAAGATCAAAGCGATCTTCTAAATACTCATAAGCCGTAAATACATTTAGTCTATAAAAAATTGGTAGGACAAAAATACACAGAATAACCATCGCAATAGGCAATCCAAAATAGAACTGAGCAAAGCCCATCCCTTCGTCGTACGCTTGCCCCGGAGTCGATAAAAAAGTAATCGCACTCGCTTGCGTAGCCATAACCGACAAACCGATGGTCCACCATTTGAGGTTTTTTTCACCCGCCAAATAAGAGCGAGTACTCTTTATTCCCTTAGCTTTCCAAACACCATAAGCAACGATAATCCCTATGATCCCAAACAATATTACCCAGTCAATTATATGCATCTATGAAAAGGCTTTTGTAATTAAAGTAAAAATCGTAATCATCGCAACGTGCACAACCAAAACAATAACATAAAGGACTTTCCAAGACCCAAAAATCGGAGCCTTCTCATCCTCTTCTAAAATTTTATTTTCCATAAAAATTTGTTTAAAAATATTAAAGCATTAATCACATTTAGTCATTGAAGCATTGTTTCCATTCTCGCATTGTTAATTGAATCATTAATCACATTAAATCATTGTTTCCATTCTCGCATTCAAGCATCAATGTTGTTTAGTTAAGGATAAAATCGTTTCTTATAAATAACATTTGTTCGTTTATTATTGTAATCAAAACTCCAGAAGAAGATGATTGATAATGCCACTCCTTCGGAGTTTTTAAATGGATCATAACATTAGTGCCATTACACTTTCAGCCCTTCAGGCTTTTTAGAGATCTATTACTTAACTAAACAATATTGATTCAAGCATTCCAGCATTCACCCATTCTCGCATTCAAGCATTCTCGCATTCAAGCATTAATCACATTAAATCATTAACCACATTACTCCGCCTCAATCAAATTCGCATAAATCCTAAACGCACCAGGAACTCCGGCAGGCAATTGTCTAAACCAAGAATAACCCGTATAAATAAAATGCCCTTTACCATATTTGCAATAAAGCAGACCACTTTTCTTTTCAGATTCATCAGGATCATTGCAGCTAAACAGTGTTTCGTATTTAGCATCCCATTGATCGGGAAAATACAAACCCCTTTCTTGAACCCAGTTTTCAAAATCTTTTTCAGTTATTTTGTTTGGATAATTTAACAAAGGATGACTTGAATTGAGAAATTTTATTTCTGCTGCTTCAACGGTGACCCTGTCTCTAGAAAGTTTCATAGGGTAGGGACCAATGTTTTCTGTTAACAAACTATGATTGGTATTGTATTGAATAATGAGCGTTCCCCCCTGTTCTACGTACTGCATCAAATCTTTATGCTTGAATTCCATAGCCGCCCTAACATTAAAAGCTCTAATACCAATGATTGTGACATCAAAATTTTTTAAATTACTCGCAGTAATTTCTGAATCGTTTAAAAGCGAAACAGCATAACCAATTTGCCTTAAATTTTGAGGAACAACATCACCAGCCCCCATAATATAAGCAATTTTTTTATCGCTGGTCTTTATGTCTAAACGCACTATTTTGGCCGTTGCTTTTAAAAACACTATTAGCGAAGGAATGTGATCATAACTTATTTTATGATAAGAACGATCATAAGTTTTATCATCAATTTTAATATATGGATTTAATGTAGCAGTATTTTGATTTTTGGGTGGTGTCAATTCAAATTCAAAAGCCCGACTCGCTCCTTTCTCTTCAATATTGAAGGCTACTTTTTCTGGACTGATTTTCCAACCCTTAGGAACTCCAGGATACAAAGTTCCACTAAGATCATTTTTGAATGACTGTACAGTAAACTTTATTTTTTGGGCTGAATCATTGTCAAACAAATACACACTTGATTCGATATTGACAGCCGTTTCAGGCACAATTTCAAAAGGACTAATAATTTCCCCTTTTGCATCGTCCGTATGTTTGTAGTGAATAGCTTTTTCAATTTCAATTGTGCAATTTTCTATTGTTAAACTAAAGATTGCCTTTATAGCTCTTGGCGTTTCAGGTAACCCCTCCAATAAACGATCTTCAACTGTGTAAGATCCTAATGAAGCTTCATTGTTCAACCAAAATGAATTGGTTTTTCTTAAACTGTTATCTATTTTAATTTTTTCATTATAAACAACAGCTTTATTATTGCTTAAATTTTGATCTAACCTTTTACTGAATAAATTTGGGGCAATTGATACCTTGTTTAATGCCACTTCAATAGCAGACCTATTTAATGCCTCAATGGTTATTTCAATCTCTTCACTAGCGCAAGCTGTTTTTGAAGAAGTGCTTGCATCTAAAAATATGCCAGCACAATTTAAAATCACATTTTCAATTTCTGCTTCCTTTATTTTTTTCCAATGAGAATCGGGCAATGCTTTGATTAAATTACGAGCTTTTATAAGT
>JAHDGP010000238.1 GCA_020627525.1 Bacteroidota bacterium | reverse complement strand
CAATGAAATTGTCGCTTTATTACTTTGGAAGCTGATAATCCATTTTGAATTGCACAAAAAATCAACACCACTTAGATTTCTTACAGACACAATTAATATTTTTTTAAAGATTTACGCTAGCAATTTATTGCTACTGTATTTGAGCACCCTTTTGTATAGTAAAAATATGATTGGATTAACTAATTATTATGGAAACACTACTGGGAAATTTACACTTCGTTTTAATTGCCGCTGGCATCCTTTTATTGGGAGCATTTTTGCTTTTAAGCAAATACTATTATTTAGAAAGATGGGTTCAGATTAGTTTTTGTGTACTAATAGGCTTATCTGTACTGGGTGCAGGTATTTCAGGTTGTAATCAGTTAAAAAATGACAAGGGAATTGATTATTTAAAAACCGACAATATTGAAGAGGTTGAAAGTTCTATTGATACCAGCAATTTGATGAGCCCAAAAATCAAAATCATTGAACAAGTCAATAATGCTGAAATCGAAATTGATCAGGTTATCTCCACCAAAGTTGCCCCCAAAAGACAAAAAATCAACAGAATTATAGATTCCTTAAAACAAAAAAGAAGAAGTACTTTTAAGCACGACAGTATTCTTTTGCGCATTGAAGCTTTAGAACTTATGGTTGCTGCAAGGAAAAAATATCTAAAAAAAGACCTTGCCGATTTTGAAAAAAATGATATTGATTCTGATGTACTTGAATTAAAAATAAACAAGTACAAAGAAGACGTTGATTCTTTAATAAACATACTGACCGTTAACAAATTATAATTGTTAAATAAATTCTTTTGTTTAACTAAAATTAAACCTATTCACATCAATAGCAATACTGTTTTAAATTTTTTTCTATGCATATTTTATTAAGACTTTGTTTTCTGTTTTTTGTTCTGATTGGCTTATCCTTTTTCAGTTCTGGTGTAAATGCTCAGATAGACAATGAAGAGGTGATAAAAAATGATTCCGTCATTACTAATTCTTATGAACTCAAACTGGAAATACTCAAATTGAGAAATAAAGTTGTGAAGCTTGAAAGCCAAATCAGGTCAATGCGCTCAAATATTTCTTCCTTAACTGGAAAGGTTCAAGTTCTCAAAGATGAAAAAGACAAAACGCAAGATGAATATAGATTGATGGAAGAATATGCCATATCTATTCTAAATCAAAATGATTCTTTGAAAACTACTAATGAAGATCTGATTGCCTTAAATAGCCAACTCACCAATTCTAAAGAATCAATTGAAGTGGCTGCAAATGCGCTTACTGCCGTACTTAAAAATGAAAGAAATAAGTATGATCAACAAATCAATAGTTTCATGAAAAGCGTTTCTGTAGGTTGTACAGATGTCAGACATCAAACCAAAAAAGGAGAAGTCTTACTTGATGAAACCAATACGCATAAACTTTCTTGGATTGATAATTTTAATGTTACCATCAACACTTGTTATGCTTTGCCTGTTGAAAAAGCTGGTAACAATATGAGGGTGTATTTTAGTTTGTATAGAAAAAATGATTTAAGCAAATCTGAACCCCTAGAAAGTAATATCCCAATTGTATTACTTCCCAATACTGAAGTTTCTGACGAAATTGTTATCTTTTATGATGGTTCTGCCACTGTTTCCCTCCTTTCTGAAAAGAAAAAAGACCTTAAAACAAGCTATCTCTACGAAGTTGAATACGAAGAGGAAATCATTGCTTATGGAACATTCAAATTAGATTAGAAAAACAGCTAAACAACGAATTTCTATGAAACACACAACAATACCAATTCTATTCACTTTCACTTTCTTTTTCGCAACAAATTTAATTGCACAAGAATTTACCTTTAAAAAATTCAACAACCTCCATAGCAGTTGCGTTTATTCCATCATCATTAATGATAAAAATGAAAAAATTATCGGTACGCCCGACGATGTTCTTGCCATAGATCATCCACAAGATACACTTGTTGAAAGAGTCCACAATATTGGTGCTTATGTATTGGAAAATGATGTTAATGGAAAATTGTGGATGGGACAGGTAAACAATGTATTAAGAGATTCAGACCTTATTTACAGTTACGTTTTATCTGCAAATCCAGAACATACTTTTTACAGTATTGAGACCGATGAAAACCAGTTATACATTGCTACAAAAATTGGTTGTTTATCCTTTAAAAAAAAAGAAACAACAAACGGAAACCTATTTGGCAAAAATCCAACTATATATAGAAACACTGACCTCGGCTGTCGGAGAATGAATGTCTTGCATTTAGATTCAAATAACGATGTTTGGATGGGTGCTGACAATGCTCTTTTCAAAGTAGACAAACTTACTGGCATTCCTAAAAAAGTAAAAAAAATCAATGTTACCTGTATGCTTAATCACGAAAACTCCCTTTGGGTAGCAGGCTCTGATGGCATTTGGAAATTTGAAAATCATAAAAAATGGATTCGTTTTATGCATCATCAAAACTTAACGAATCACAGAATTGAGAAAATCATCTTTGACAATAAAGGTAGGCTTTGGGTAGGTGGCAATGAATTGTTTTGCTGCGACGATTCTGAATGTATAGAAATGACAGAAAAAAATGGTTTCGACAGTAAACACGTTTTGTCAATGGCAGTGGATGATCAAAATATTATTTGGATTGGCTCTTCTGGAAAAGGACTTTTGTATGCCGATTTATCAGACATTGAAATAGACAAGCCTGAAGAAGAAAAACCAGTAGCAATAGTAGAACCGGTAACCGAAGAAGTAGCTCTTCCAAAAACTGAAAAAGAAATTGACCTAGAAAGAAGGTATGATTTTATGAATGGTTATGCTGAAAACAATATCCTACTCTTAATTGATGTATCCAATTCAATGGGCAAAGAAAAAAAGTTGGAACGCTTGAAAGCATCATTAAAAGGATTGGTTGACAATATGCGCCCTGAAGATCATTTGGCAATTATGTTGTTTACAAAAAATGCCGATTTGGTGCTCCCCAAAACGCCTTGTACTGAGTCTCAAAACATACACAACATTCTTGACTCCTTAAAAACTCATGGAGGAAGCTATCTTGATAACGGTGTATTTATGGCTACCGAGTTGATGCAAAACAATTACCTGGAAAATGGAAACAACAGAATTATACTGGCAACGGATGGATTGTTTAATATTTCTGATGATGTATATAAAATTGTAAAAAAGACTTACAAAAAAGACATCATTTTAAGTGTTATAAATTTCAACCAAACAGACAATTCAAAATTGAAGTTGTTGACGGAAAAAGGTGGTGGTAATTATTGGAGGATCAATAACACCAATACCAGTCTTTTTAGATTGTTGGAAAAAGAAGTAAAAGGTAAAAGAAAATAATCTGGCTCAAAAATTGTAGCTATGTAGATACCTAAACCCTTTTATATAAAAGAAGATTTGTAAGCAGTAACCTAAATTGATATTTCAGGGAACAAATCAAAAAAGGCGAATAACATAAATGTTATTCGCCTTTGTATTTTTACTAAAGTTCTAAATCGTATTATACCAAATTCAAAAAAGGATGTCATACAAATTCAACTTTAAATTCCCAATATCTGCGTTGAAAATACTCACCTTAGCCCTGCTAGGATTCCGTTTTTCGTCCCAGCGGGGAACCGCTTGATATTGAAAATTTAATTTTTGAATTTACATACGACATTCTTTATTGAAATTGGTATTAGTCGATTTTGAATAATTTTTGAGCAGAGAATTGTGTTCCATTTGTAATTTCTACAAAGTAAACATCATTTGTAAAGTTAGAAAGATCTAAGCTCAACTGTCCTGTTGATATTTGCGAAGACTTCAGCACTTCTTGTCCAATGCTATTGTAAACAGTGATTTCCATTGTACTGTTTAAATCAAATGAATGATCTATGTTTACAATTCCCGAAGTAGGATTTGGATAAGCTTTTGGATAAATGATCAAATCGTCAATTCCCATAGGATCTACTATATCTTCAGGGCAAGCCTCACAAGACTGGAAGCATACTGTTTCCAAAGTAGTTGACTCAGCTGGTGTTGTCAAAGCACGTCCACCTTCATCGGTACCACATTCTTGACCAGAAAGTGTTTCAGAATCCAATATATTGTCACCGTTTACAAATAAGTAAGTATAGTCAGTATTTTTATACAATACAACCGTTGCTTCATATACTGAATCTTGAGCAACAACCATTGGAACTCCCTCGCCAGCAGCAGGATTGTAACCAATAAAATCTCCTACTAAAAACACACCACTATTTGAAATTTCACCAACATCTTGCATATCTACGCTAAACGTAACTTCAATTTCATTGGCCGCAATACAATCTGTACACTCTGAAAAACAAACGATTTCTAAATTAACGCTTTCATCAGCCAATTCTAAACCTCTTCTGCTGTCTGTTGCACAGTCGTCTGGTACAGTCTCATTATCAGAACCATTCACAAAGTGGTACAAATGTGAAGCATTTTTCAAAATAGAAGCAGTAACTTCATAAACACCATCTTCGTCTTCATCCGTCATTGCTATTGGATCATCTTCATCAACAATAACAAAAACGCCATCGTCACTTATTTCTTGGAAATTCATATCCACTGCAAACGCAACATCTACTTCATAAGCTGTTGCACAATCTGTACAAGTATTATAACAAATTGGGTCTAAAACAGTAGCTTCTCCTCCAATATTAACTGATCTGCTCAATCCGAAAACACCATTATCAGTTCCACAATCATCAATATCAGATTCAGCCTCGTCGGTGCCAGCACCGTTCGCAAAATTATAAAGGTAGCTATTGTCTCCTAGCATAGAAACAGTTACTGACCAAATTCCATCACCATCGTCATCTGACATTGCAACTGGTTCCCAATCATTGAAATCACTGATGAAGTTTACAGGTTCAGCTACAGTTTCTTCATAGCTCATATCAACTTGGAAAGTAACATCAATAGGTTCAGAATTATTTACATAAAATACATCGTCAACATAGTATTCGTTTGTGCCTTGTTCAATTGAAAAGAAATCTACCGCTCCTAAATTTCCCTCGTATGGAATTTGGTAAACTTCCACATCATCAACAAAGTAAGTCAATAGATTTTCGTCAAGATCAATAACATGTTTAATATTGAACCATTCTCCTTCAGGATACTCAAACGTTGACAAGGATACTTGATTAACAGTAAAGTCTGCAATTCCCGGAGTATATGCACCTCCTGATGTACCAAAGAAAACATCTAAATTCCAAGCAACACCAGGCACTTCATCTTCCTGGATATTGTAGTAACCGATTTTTCCTGGAACCAAATACATATTCCAAGACAACTCATATTGTCCAGATGTTTTGTTTCCTAAAAGTAAAAGCACATCCACAGAGCCTCCGTCATTGATATACATAGACTTGTCACCACTCGCAGCCTGTGACTCGCTAACTAAGCCGTCTTCGACTAAGTTGCCTTCATTTCCGCTCCAAGTAGTCCAATGCTCTGCCTGAGGACCTATTGCCCCTACAGAGTATGAATCTATATTATCATCTATAATTTGCGCATTTAAAGACACAGCAACGCATATAAATGTTAATAGTGTAACTAGTAAATTTTTTCTCATTTTGTAATTATTTGTTAACTAATAGTAGCTTGACTTATAAAAATATAAAAACCTTTTGATACCAGAAAATGTTTGATTGTATTTATATTTATCAAAAATAAGAAGCTGAGGTTTAGAAAACTCAATTTCGTATGCCAAACTATATAGTTTTTCACCTAAAAACGGTTAACATAGCTGTTTTTCAGGAACATAGTGAGCCTAAAACTCGTATTTGATTAAATACATATCCTAAAATAACTATTATAAATTCGATGAAAAAATACACTATTTCTAAAATTTTATGCCTGCTATTTATTCTTGTAAATTTTTCCATTTACTCAATCGCACAGTGCGACTCTGAAATCATTTTAGACTCGCAAGCGGCTGTGGATGCTTTTGGTGCTAATAATTGCAGTTCCATTATCGGTGATTTAACCATTAATGGGGCAGATATAGAAAACTTAAACGCCTTGATTGGTCTTCAAAATATTTCAGGAAGTCTATTCATTGAAGACAATGAAAATTTAGCAGATATTAGCGGTCTTGCCAATGTGGAAAGTATCAGTAGCAATTTATACATAATCAATAATGACAAATTGATAAACATAAATGCAATATCGAAATTGACTTCTATTGGAACAATTTTGTGGATAGAAGCCAATGAAAATTTGTTGTTTATTGATGGCTTGTCTGAAGAACTAAATGTTGGCGGAGCCATTGTCATCAAAGACAATCCAAATTTTCAATATTTAGATAATCTGTCAAGTGTTAATTCTGCTAATATTGATATAAGAAACAATCAATCTATGTACAGAATAAACGGCTTACAGGGCTTGACTACTGTAAGTGGATCTGTAACCATTTTGAACAACAGTGCTTTGATTGATATTAATGGATTTTCAGCTTTGAAAAATATTGGAGCTCATTTGATACTTCAAGGAAATGATTCTTTAAAAAGTTTCAACGGATTTTCAGAACTTGCAAACATCAACGGTTATGCTAATGTTTTTAACAATTCAAATTTAGAAAATGTAGATGGGCTTTCTGGTCTAAATACAATAGGTCAATATTTGCGCATCCAACACAACAATCTTTTGACAGATATTTCTGGTCTTGAAAATTTAACCAATTTAGGAGATACTTTATTTATCAAAAACAATAGCTCTTTAGAATCTTGTTGCGTTTTGTCCGTTTTAAATGAAAATATGGATATTGCAAGTATTGAAATGTCTGATAATGGAATAGGTTGCAATAGTTTTGGTGAGTTAGACATTTTATGCGAAGAACCATCAATGGGACTTAACGATCAATTTATACAAATAAATGCCTACCCCTCTCCTACCAACTCTGTGCTAAATATTGATCTTTCAAACATTCAGAACAGCAGATTCATATTTGAAATATACGATTTGAATGGCAAGTTAATTTTATCCAAAAATCACCAAAGTAATTCTTTAAAAGAAAATATTTCTTTAGATGTCTCTTCTTTTGAAAATGGCATTTATTTCTTACAGGTTGTTTCCGAGAATAGAATTGTTTTGAATAGGAAGTTTGTGAAGGATTAAAGTTTAGTCTGAATGTCGCTTCGAGAGC
>JAHDGP010000237.1 GCA_020627525.1 Bacteroidota bacterium | reverse complement strand
TAATCACTATGATCAAAAGCTTCAAATACATCATCTGTTAGTACTTTTATAAACTCATCAAAATCGTCTGTTTCTCGAATGATCCCTTCTATCACAAGAACATTCATAAAACAACCTATGACACTTTCGAACTGCGAGAGTGGTCTTGATGCAACTGGAACACCAATCAATGTAGAATTATTCCCACTAAATTTATAAAGCACTAAATAATATACACTAAGCAATAATACAAAAACTGTAGTATTGTTTTTATATGCCAATTCTTTTAAGCCATTAATTTGAGATCGTGTAATCTTTCTCAAATATATTTTTCCATCTGAATTTTTGTGCTTTTCTCTATCACTTTTTCTGTACAGTTTAAATTCAGTTATTTTGGATTTCCAAAAATTTTCTTGAACTGTCCACTCCTTCTGTTTTGAAAAATTCTGCTGCCACTCAATAAAATCAAAAAACTGAAAAGGTTTACCACCTTCCTTTATTGAATCCTCGTGTTGATTTTTCAATAAAACAAAATAAGCTTCGAATAAATCTTTAAAAAATACTGTTGATGAAATGCCGTCAAAAATCAAATGGTGCGCTACTATTAACAAAGCACTTTTACCATCTAATCTCTTATAAAAAACAACTCTAATCAAAAACTCATTGTCAATATCAAAGGGCAAATATGCATCGGTTTCTATTAAACGGATTAGCTCATCATCACTGGTTTCATTTGCATCTTTAACAATAATAGGTAAGTCAATTGGGTGCACTTTGTGGCTGAGTTGACCTTTATCAATTCTAATTCTAGAACATAGAATTTTGTGTTTGGTCATCACTCTTTTTTCAAGCGCCTCCTGTAGTATGGATACATTAAAATTACTATCCACCCAAAACGACATTGGTAAATTATAAGCATAGCTATCTGGGTATACCTTTTGAAAAAACCAGAGTAGTTCCTGCCCTTTAGTAAGAGGATACGCTAGCTGAGCAAGATCTTTTTCCTTTCTCATCTCTTCAATAGATTTAATTAAAGTCAAACCTTTTTCTATTGATATTTCCTTTCTTGCTACTTTTTCATAAATTTCTTTATACTCCATATTGAACTGTTTAATTCCTCCCTTTTCTAATTAGGGTTTGCTCAAGAATTAGAATTTAAATCCTGCGTACTGAGAAAACTCAATTAAGTTTGTGATGAAAAAGTCATTACATTCTAGGTCTAACGTTTAAATACTACCTGCATCTTTCAAATAAACAATCAACAAGACCTTTAATTTTTGGCTAACCTAATTGAGTAATTGTAAAAATTGTGATAGACCTACATTTTCAGCGACCGCTTCATTCAATTTTAGCTTGCCTTTATTTGAGATTTTAGAAGCTTATTGACATTCCATTATCTCCACAACAAATCTTTATCAAAACATCTTTTAATTTGTTAATGTCTGATTTTTAATTTCACTCGCATTCATTAAAAGAGGCGAACAAAATAAAGACCCATTGCCATATTCATTTATATCTAAAAAGTACTGAACATTAAGATTTTCTTCAATCAGTTGTACAGCGTATCCAGATAAAAATAAATCAAAATTGAAACATTAGAATATATAGCAGTTTGTTGCTAAATGACACTATAGACCATACCATTAACACCCTAACTATTTTAAAATCAAATAGTTAAGAAAAATAACAAATTATGGCTTGGTAGATTTAAAGTAATGAATAACTTTTAGTTACCTGTTATTCTTACCCTTTATGAGTTTTGGAAAATTCTTGTCAAGCTCGGCACAAACTTACAATTATTTTTAACTAAAAATGCTAAATAAAGCTGCCCATATCTGCTAGCTTTATTGCAAACTTATATCTTCTTTTTTTATAACTTCATGAAAAATATTGGATATTGAAATAGTAATAATTAAGCATTTAGATTGAACAAATTAAGTTTTAATTTTATGCAATTAATACTGTAACTAACTGCCCATGGACCTTTTATTTAAATAATCCAATAAAAGCTCAATTAACTTACAAAATTCTTATTCAGCGCTAAATAAACGCAGATTTAATACCCAAATATCAACTTTAACTTAAAGCTATCGCTACTCTTAGCTACAGAGTTAAGAGAGAGAAAAGTAATATTTAATTTTTGTGCAATTATAATATCATTTGATATCAAAAGCAAAAATTTATAACTTTTTTTGTTACAATTAACAAACGTATAATTTCTATTGGTAAATACCTTTTCTATAAAACATTCATTTTCAATAATAGTTCAATAAATCTTACAACTAGCCATTTTTAAAAATCAGTGACAAGCACAATATATCCAAAAGCTTCTACAAAAGTTGAGCTCCTTTGGAGCTAATAGATATTTTTTTTATATGCTGTTTGTTTCTACAAAATGTCTAGTTGTGTGTCTCTAAATACTTAAGTGCGCGGGCAAAAAAATTGAGTACTTAATAGACCAGCATTGCATTTATAACTTTTACCAAGCTTGTTCTGTCACTGAAAAGACACTTTGTTTCATCTTTCTATTTTCAAAACTATAAAACCCTTAGTTACTCCGGTAGCGAACAATTTGACACTATAAAGACACTTTGTTTTTGTTTTTCTGCTTTCAAAACAAAATAACACTTATCTACTCCGTTAATCAATATTACCAGATTACTGTAACAATTAAGTATGATTTCAATCGTTGACTGACAATGAGACAAACTATCAAAACGGATCGGCAGCCGACGCTGAGTTATTTAGGAACTGTCCCTAAAAGAAAGGCGATTAAGGATAATTACCTCTATAACTTTAGCCTAGTTTACACTCTCTAATGAGCTATTATTCAAAATAATCTACATTTGCGCTATCTTTACGTATAAAATAAGAACAAAATGGAACGCATAAAACCCAAAATAGGCATAACTACTGGAGATTTGAACGGAATAGGTTTGGAGGTATTGATTAAAACTTTTGAAGACAAAAGGATGCTTCAAAGCTGTACACCTATTTTATATGGCTCTTCTAAATCGCTTTCTTATCATAGAAATGTGTTCAAAAAGCACGATTTTAAATACAACATTATCAGCACACCTGAAAAATGTAAAAATGACGCTTTTAATATCATCAATTGCTGGGAAGAGCAGGTAGATATAAACTTGGGTGTGCCCGATGTCAAGCACGGTTTGTATTCCTTAAAGGCTTTGGAAGCAGTTGCTTATGACATTTCTCAAAATAAAATTGACGCCATTATTACTTTGCCTGTAAACAAAAAACATATTAGTACTGAAAAGCCTCAGTTTACGGGACAGACAGAATTTTTCTCCGAAAAATTTGAGACAAAAGAGAGCCTAATGATGTTGGTAAGCGATAATATCAAAGTGGCTTTGGTTACCAACCACGTTCCTGTAAAAGACATTGCAAGTCATATTACTGGTGATAAAATTATGACCAAACTCAAACTGATGGATGAATCTCTGAAAAGGGATTTTAATATCAATGGTCCTAAAATAGCTGTTCTTGCGCTTAACCCACACGCTGGCGACGAAGGGTTGATCGGATCAGAAGATGACAACATTGTTCGTCCAGTTATTAAAGACGCCAACGAAAAAGAAAACATTCTTGCCTTTGGTCCTTTTGCTGCTGATGGATTTTTTGGTTCTGGCAATTTCAGAAATTTTGATGGAATCCTAGCTATGTATCACGATCAAGGTTTGGTAGCTTTCAAAGCATTATCGTTTGGGGAAGGCGTCAACTTTACTGCTGGTCTACCCTATGTAAGAACTTCGCCTGATCACGGAACGGCTTATAATATTGCTGGAAAATTTATAGCAAACCACGAATCGTTCCAAAAAGCCGTTTTCATGGCACAAGACATTCTCAAAAATAGGGCTGCCTACGATGATATGCATTCCAATCCCATCGAACGCAATGCTTTAAAATTAAGAGAAGAACGAATTGATGAAAGACAAGAAAAAATTGTTGATAAGTTATAGTTAATACTAAACCATTAAGTGATAAGACCAATTTAACAACCATCAAAATATAATTCAAAGTTTTGATAATCAGTTTTTTGTGAAAATTATTTATGTATGCTAATTTGATCTTATCACTTACCTATTTTTTTTATAGTAAAATATTCTTTCGCAATTGTCTATTTTTAATCATTATTAGTTAAGATTTGAAGTTTTTCTCCCACTTAAAAGCTGAACAAATCAATCCAAAGTATTTGTTTGCTGCGATTGGAACGATCCTTTTGGCATCCGTTGCAGCGGCTGTATATATGGATGAAATGATGATATTGGCGCTGCCGCTTATTTTGATACTATTATTAGCGACTGTTGCCGATTTCAAGCGAGTATTTCTAGGCATTTTTATATTGCTCCCCATTTCGGCAGAAATAGAGTTGCCAGGTGGTTTTGGAACCGATTTACCCTCTGAGCCACTGATGGTCTATTTAATGCTCTGTCTAATTCTTTTTTGCTTAGGCAATCCCAAAAAAATCGACTATAAGTTTTTCAATCATCCTATGACCCAGTTGGTCTTGGTTCATCTTCTGTGGATAGGTGTGTCTGCTATTTTCTCTAAAATATTTTTTATTTCTTTTAAATTTTTTTTAGCAAAAATCTGGTACATCGCTACTTTCTATTTTTTAGTAGGGATGTTTATCAAGAAAGCAAAAGACTTCCGTCCTGCCTTTTGGGGCATTCTTTTGCCACTGATGATGGTAGCTGTCTATGCAATGCTACGACATTCTGCCTACGGCTTTGACTTTGAGGATGTCAACAAAACGATGGGACCCTTTTTCCGAAATCACGTTGATTATGCTGTAATGCTAGCACTAGTGCTGCCTTTTATGTTGGTGATTAGAAAATGGTATGACTTTGGCAAAATTCCTAGATTTACCATCAATGTTGGTTTTATAATTGTGCTTCTTGGAATATTTTTTGCTTATACAAGAGCAGCGTATGTTTCGGTATTTATAATACCAATAGCATACTTTATATTTAACAACCGCCTAATCAAACCTGCTATTACGGCTGGATTGGTCGCTTTGACATTTGGACTGACTTTTATGATAGTGGGCAACAATTATCTAAATTTTGCGCCCGATTTTGACAAAACGATCTATCATACCGATTTAGACGATCATTTATCAGCAACATTGCAGTTGCAGGATGTTTCGACGGTTGAGCGTTTTCATCGCTGGATTGCGGGAATAGCGATGAGTAATGATGAGAAAACGACTGGTTTTGGTCCAGGTAATTTTTATCATTTTTATAAATCTTATACTACCTCTCTCTTTGAAACCTATGTAAGTGACAACGAAGAGCATTCAACTGTTCACAATTACTTTCTGTTGGTTTTGATAGAGCAAGGTTGGCCAGGATTTATAATATTTATGGCTTTAATCATCTACTTTTTCGTTTGGGGAGAACGTGTTTGCCATCAATCGAAAGATAAAAAAGACAAGCAACTGGCGATGGCGATACTGATCTGCCAGCTTATGATAATGGCTAATTTGTTTATGGCAGACCTTATAGAAACTGACGAAATAGGCTCTTTATTCTTTATAAATATGGCGATTTTGGTGAATATCGACCTTCGGAATCAGCGAGCTTTGGAGGATAATAATGACAATTTTTCTGTAGATGAGTAAAAAATGGTTTACCTTTGCAGACTATTACGGAAAAGTATGGTATTTTTCTATATATAAATATAACAACAAACACTCCTCACAAAACTGTAGCCATCGTGGCTCAATGAAAACAACATTGTATTGTTAACAAAACAATAATCCCTATGAGATCTTTTACTAAAAGTCTTTTTGTATTAATAGGATTTGTGCTGCTTATCGCTGCAAAATCGGATGATGTAAACAAACACACAAAACACCCTCTAGTTGGTGCTTCTTACAGTTTCATTTTTGAAGATTTAGATGGCAATGAAGTCAATTTAGATGAAATGTACGATAAAACCATTTTTCTAAACTTTTGGGCATCTTGGTGTGCTCCTTGTCTCAAAGAAATGCCTAGCATCAAATACGCCAAAGAACAACTCAAAGACACCAATTACGAATTCGTTTTGGTTTCTGACGACAATCCAATGAACATTGTCAATTTCAAAAGAAAATACAAATATCCGTTTATGCACCTCTACTCACCTGTTTCAAAAACAGATTTAGGCGTGGATATTTTACCTCACACATACATTATCAAAAACGGAATGATCCTAGCTGTCTACGAAGGCACCTATGATTGGACTGCTAAAACTTATATCGACCAATTGAGAGATATGGCGCATTAGTTTTTTTGGTAAAACTGCCATTCATCTAAATCTTAAAAATAATTTTAAAGAATATTTTACAAATGGAAATCGTTTGCAGTGAAAAAAATCACTAATGCAAATGAAATTCCAAATATCTATTCTATTGTTACTTTTTCAGGTGTCCTTAACTGCACAGAAAAAGTCAGACATATCAGATCGTCAAATCACCGTTATTGGTAGTGCAGAAACAATTGTAAACCCAGACCAAGTTGAATTGGAACTGGTTTTAACGACAACTGGAAACCATTCCAATATAGAAAATATCTATAAAAGGTTTCTAGAAATATTGAGTTCTCATGATATAGCAACAGATGATGTATCCCTAAATTATGATAAATACAATTGGTATTCGTGGTGGAGTTACAGAGGCTCTTTGAAAAATAGAAGAAATGTTAAGCTTAAATTAGACGAAGACACAGATTTTATGGCTCTGGTTAAAGATTTAAATGAACCCTGGGTGAGAAATTTAAAAATACTAAATACGCACAATAGTAATTTAACAGAAATCAGGAAACAGGTAAAAATTGAAGCTATAAAAGCAGCTAAAGCTAAAGCCGAATATTTATTAGAAAGTATAGGAGAAAAATTGGGAGCAGTAGTATCAATTGAAGAAATTAACGATGTTGATTCAGCACGAACAATTAATGTTCCCAATTATTGGCCCTATGGATATTATGGTTATAGACAATATGAGTATAACCCTTTAAGACATTCTAACTCTAATGTTTCTATTGGCAATCCAAAATCAGAAAACAGCGTAGATGATGTACCTGAAATTAAATTGAGATACGAAGTAAAAGCCGTTTTTCAAATAAAATAATTTTGATTTGAATGTGATTGCTAATACAATGTTGTTGGCGATAATTTAAAAGAAGAAAACACAAAAAATGCACAAGAATATATATAC
>JAHDGP010000236.1 GCA_020627525.1 Bacteroidota bacterium | reverse complement strand
TGCCGAGTGGGATGCTGGTGATATTCGATACAATGTTTTGAGATGGACGGCTTCACCATTTCCACCGTGGGGCGGTTATGGTCCAAGCTTTACCAATCCAAGAACAGGACAGATACTGGGAGCGGATGTTATGTTGGAATTGTCTTTTGTTAAAAATGATCTTTTCGAAAGTAAACTATACGATGCCAAATCTTCCAGTTTGGCGTCTGTTGGAATGGGTGTAGATTTATATACTGAACAAGAAAATGATGCTCACCACAATTCGCAAAGTTGCAATCATTTTAACTGTGCAGCAGCACAATTGATGCAATTGAACAATATGATGGGAGCTGCTTATTTAAAATCTAGTGAGGGCTTTTCTGATGAAAAAATATCCGTGTTAATTAAAGAGAGTTTACACTATTTAGCATTGCACGAAGTAGGGCACACTTTGGGTTTGATGCACAACATGAAAGCAACTAACTTGCATAGCCCTGAAGATGCTCACAACAAAGAATTAACTGAAAAAGTGGGTTTGTATGGTTCTGTAATGGATTATCCTGCTATTAATCTAAACAATGATAGAGAGAAACAAGGGAACTATTTCACAACGGTGCCAGGTCCTTATGATCATTGGGCAATAGAATTTGGATATTCAACAGGATTGGATAATGAAATAGATGAGCAAAAAAGATTGGATAAAATTTTAGCAAGATCATTAGAGCCAGAATTGATGTTTGGAAATGATGCCGATGATATGCGTGCTCCTGGAAAAGCGATTGACCCTAGAGTTATGATTTTTGATATGTCGAATGATCCAATTAAATTTAGTGAGGATAGAGCCAAATTGGTTAAGGAAATTTTACTTGGATTGAAAGATAAATATCCAACAGGAGGAGAATCTTACCATGAATTGGCGGTAGCCTACAGTGTTGTTACAGGGCAAATGTATAATTTATTTGCTACTGCCAGTAGGTATGTTGGTGGTATCTATGTAGAACGTGCAATGGAAGGGCAAGAAGGAGCTACAAAACCTTTAACACCTGTTCCGCTTGAAACGCAGAAAAGAGCAATGAAATTTATTTCAGACAACCTATTAAGTCCTAACGCTTTTGACGAACCCAAAGAACTGTACAACTATTTACAGAGACAAAGAAGAGGTTTTGATTTTTACAGAAGCAGTGAAGATCCAAAACTATACAGCCGATTTGCTTTGTTCTACAACAATGTATTTGATCATTTATTACATCAAAATGTATTGAGAAGAATGTCAGACAGTGAGCTTTATGGAAATGAATATTCTGTTTTTGAAATGACCTCTGATCTTACCAAAGCAGTATTTGATGCTGATAAAAACGGTACCATCAATACTTACAGACAAAACTTGCAAATTGATTACACAAAAAAATTATTAGCAGCTTTGAGTAGCAATGCGTACGATGATGTTGCGAAGTCTTCTATCCTTTATAATATTAAGGAGATTGAAAAGATAGCGAAGTCGGGTGGAGGTTCAGGCTCAACAAAGGCACATAAAATGCACTTAGCATATTTAATCGAAAAAAGTTTGAAGTCGAAGAATTGAATAATAATTCACCAAAATTTGTTATTTTTGGTAAAAATTAAATAAATGAAATCAAAATATATATTGTGTTTAATGGCTGCTATAAGTTTAGTATTCTTTACAGCTTGCGCAAGTGATGGCACTCAAACACAAAGTCCTGCTAATAAAAAAGACACAGGAAATCAATCAAACACTCAGAATAAATCGGCTGGTCAAGAGACAATTACCGCTCAAAAAACAGATGGTTCTGTTAATTGGCTAAATGTACGTGATTTAGAAAGGGCTCAACAATCAGATAAGAGAAAAGTAATGGTAGATCTATACACCGATTGGTGTGGATGGTGCAAAAGAATGGATAAAGCGACATTTCAACATGCAAAGATTGCAAGTCTCTTAAATGAAAAATTTCACGCAGTGAAATTTGACGCAGAAGACAGTGATAAGATAAACTTTAAAGGTGAAGATCATTTATTTGTAAAATCTGGTAGAAAAGGATTCAATCAATTGGCGCATAAATTTGCCAATGGTAGATTGAGTTATCCTACCATTGCTTTTCTGGATGAAGATTTGAACAGAATCAACTCTTTCCCAGGTTATAAAGCACCAGGTCAGTTTGATGCTTTGTTGAACTATATTGCAGATGACCAATATAAAAGTGGAACATCTTTAGCTGAATTCCAAAGATCATTTAAATCTGAAATTCCTGCTTCAGAAGGAGCGCCAACAAGAAGAACAAACAGAGGTGCACCTAAAGTACAAGTTGTTAAAAAATAAATTTTAACAACTCAACTATGGAAAATCAATATAGAGTTTGATAAATTAATAGATTGAAGGGACCTTTCACATTTGAAAGGTCCTTTTTTGGTATTAGGCTATTTATCTTTTAACTATTAAATAATCTAAAGATTCTTTCTGGAGGAAATTTAATGGAGGAACAAAATTTCCACCATGTCTTTTTATCGTTTTTCTATTTATTAGAATAATGTCATTTTTCAGTAAATACTCCATGCTGTAACCTTAAGCAAGTGCTTTGAAAACTTCATCATAGTTGTCAAAATTCTCATCAATAAGCTTTTCTAACTTTTTTGTAGGTTCCTATTAATAAATTTTTTCAAGCGTATTCCCGAGAAATAAAGCCTTAGATGCTTCAGTAAGGTCAAGGGGTTATTCTTGTTTACTTTGACCAAGCTGAAGAGTATTTTTGAACAGCTTTCTAACAACTTTAACCGATATTAAAACGTTTGTATTTTATGAATCGCTTTTACTTAACAATTCTATTTTTATCAGCTTCTATTTTATATTTTTCTTCTTGTAAAAATGATGGTGAGGATGACAAAGATATTGTTTACACTCAAACTCCTTATATACTGGACATACCTGCTAATTTCCCTGAACCCAATATTCCAGCTGACCAATTATTGACCGTTGAAGGGGTAAAGTTGGGAAGAATGCTTTTCTATGATCCAATTTTATCAGCAGATACTACAATGGGATGTTTCTCTTGCCATTTGCAAGAAAATGCGTTCACAGATCCTAAAATAAAATCTGTAGGAATAGATGGTATTGAAGGTACTCGCAACTCTATGCCCTTGTTTAATTTATCTTTCGGACTTAATACAGGCTTTACTTGGGATGGATCAAAAGAAGTTTTAGAACAACAAGCGATTGAACCAATTGAAAATCCGATAGAGTTGCATCTTATGTTGCCAGAGTTGGTAGAACGTTTAAAAAATCATGAGGATTACCCACTTTTGTTTAGACAAGCATTTAATGAAGAGCCTTCACAGGATTTGATAGCCGCTGCGATTACTCAGTTTATGAGAACTTTGATTTCTGGAAAGTCTCGTTACGACTTATTTACAACAGCAGGCTCAGGTGTTGAACCGACTGATTTGGAACGTCAAGGCTGGAATTTATTTAATTTAGAGACAGGTACAGTTGGCGAATTTGAATGTGTACATTGTCATGGAGGTACATTATTTACTGAATTTACCTATGAAAACAACGGACTAACAGCGGCAAATAGCATTGATGAGTTTCCAGATCCTGGGCGTGGAGGGGTTACTGGAGTAACTAAAGATTATGGAAGGTTTAAAGTGCCTTCTCTTAGAAATGTAGCCTTAACGGCACCATATATGCATGATGGGCGGTTTGAAACCTTAGAAGAAGTGCTGGATCATTATTCCAATGGAGTGCATAATTCTCCCACTTTATCGCCAGATATTGGTAGTGAATTTACGACTGGAAAAAATCTTTCACTAACAATGGAACAAAAACAGGCATTAATTGCGTTCTTAAATACACTGACTGACACAACATTTATTAACAACCCGGAATTTAGCAATCCATTTGAGTAAAATGACGATTTTGTTTAAATGAAAATTGTGAATTGTTAATTTGGCTAGATACTTGTTACTTTAGGTTCAAATGCCATCAAAACAAACATTGAAAGTATTTTTTTTAAATATTTTTTGATATTACAAATAAAAACAAATACTTTCGGTATTCTTTCGCAGGTTGTCTATGATAAATGGTATTTTGTGTGTCATTCATTAACAACAACACAAATCACAACCTATGAAGAATCAATCGGCAAAACAAGAACTAAAAGATGAGGTTAATAAGGTGAGCGAGTTATCCAAAATAGAAAAGGATAAGATTTTTGAATCTGAGTTTCTTCCACACGGAGATGCACTTTACACGTTCGCCTACCATTTAACTTATGATGAAGATGATGCCAATGATCTTGTACAAGAAGCATACTTAAAGGCATATCGTTTTATAAGTTCGTACAACATTGGAACCAATGCGAAGGCTTGGTTGTTCAAGATATTAAAGAACGCTTTCATCAACGAATATCGTAAAAAAGCAAAGCGTCCTTTTAAAGTTGATTACGAAGATATTGTTAGTTACCATAATTCAGAAGATACCAGCTATGTTGGTATTTTGGATTTAAGAGAGGATATATTTCAAGGAATCTTGGGTGATGAAATAGTTACAGCTTTAAACTCGATTCCAGTTGATTTTAGAACGGTAGTAGTTCTTTGCGATTTGCAAGGTTTTACTTACGAAGAAATGGCAAAGATTATTGACATTCCTATCGGTACCGTCCGTTCTCGTTTACACAGAGCGAGAAATATGCTCAAAGAAAAATTAAAAGCTTACGCTGAAAAATCAGGTTATTTATCTAAATAATACAGATACAAATATGAATGGTCGAATAGTTCACAATTGTGCAGAATGTGAGAAACAAATAGAACAAATCATTGATAGAGCTTGCTCGTCAAATGAAAGAACACATTTTTTGCAACATATCGAGAATTGCCCCAGATGCATGGGAAAGTATCAAAGGGAACAAAGTTTTAAGGTATTCTTAAAGAATAAGATACCTACAAAAACGATTTCTCCAATGATATTATCTAACATCAGAAACGTAATAAGAGGAGAGCGATAATTTTACATTTAAAATTTTTGCTCGATCTAAACCTTCGATGAGTTTTTGTAACTCGACTGGAAGACTGATTGTTTTTGATTTTTAAGGAGATAATTACTTTTAATAGCAATGAAATGCAAATATGAATATATTTGCATTTCATTGCTATTTTTTATTATAAAATGCTGCAAACTATTAACTTTCGCGAACTTGCCCGAAAAATTTCACTGGTCGAAAACGAATCAGAAGGGTATGAATCAATTTTGAAAAACCTGAGTTTTTCAAACGTGCCTATCATTGGAATTACTGGACCTCCTGGTGCTGGCAAAAGCACCTTACTCAATGCACTACTTGACATTTACCAAAATAAAGATAAAAAAATAGCCATTCTTGCGGTAGATCCCACCTCACCATTTAATTATGGATCATTGCTAGGAGATAGAATCCGCATGGCTAAGTTTTTTAACAATCCCAATATTTATATCCGTTCATTGGCTACTCGTGGTTCTTTGGGAGGACTTTCTGAAAAAATAATAGAAATTTCGGATGTGGTGCGGTCTTATCCATTCGATTATATTTTTGTCGAAACGGTCGGAGTGGGGCAGTCTGAAGTGGAGATAGCGGGATTAGCAGATACCAGCATTGTCGTTTTGGTTCCAGAATCGGGCGACGAAGTGCAAACAATGAAAGCGGGCTTGATGGAAATAGCAGACATTTTTGTGGTAAATAAATCCGATAGGGAGGAAGCGCAGAAGTTTGCATCCAACCTTATTAAATTGTGCCACAGCAAAGAAAGCTTGAATAAGACAACCGTATTAAAAACAGTTGCGAGTAAGTCGGAAGGGATTGAAGAAGTTGTTGCTGCAATTGATAAACACCTTTCAGGAAATTTTGAAAATGTAAAAAAGCCCTACTTGCTCGCCAAAAAAGCATTAAAAATTATCCAGAAAAAAAGAATGCAAGATATAGATCAAACGAAACTACTTACAGATATAAAGGCATCTTATCAGAAGGACGGGTTTAATATTTATAAGTTTGTGGAGGATGTTTTTTGACAGTACCATCGATAGTTATCATTTATTTTCCTATTAACTCAATGGTCTTATACCAATAGTAAAAACTTGACTTGTCTGGTTGCCTTTTTAAGCGGTTTAAGAAACTCCAATCTTGATTTTCCATGTTTAATTTTTTTATATCTTGACCTTTAAAATACTCTATAGGAGATAAATCATTGTGTAAAATTTTAGCCGATAAATAAGCTATGCGTGCAGAAGCGGGAATGGCATCATCAATTCTAAAATTTCCAGTCATCAAATATCCTGTACCAAAAGCTCGTATACCCTTTTGTAATTCTACGAATTTTAATTTTTAATCAGCGGTATTACCTCCTCTTTTGGCAAGTATCAAACAAGTGTCGATTGTATCTTGTAGTACTTTTTTAGGTGTTAAATTGGTTTCTGCACCTTTAGATTTTCTATACTCAATTTCCTGTTTTGCAAAAGCTTTGAAACTCTTAACAACTATGTCAAGTTGTTCTATTTTTTCGAAAAGTTTACTCAAATCAAACAACTGTTTACAAATTTCCATAGCAAAGGATCGTTTGTCTTTGCCTTTAAAATAGGGAATTCCTATAGTGTTAGGAGCAAAAGCTGTGAGTTTATCACCTGTGATTGCATCAATGGATGGAACTGTTATACTTGTTTCTCCTTCAGTTTCAATCCATTTAGATTGTATAGGCTTTTCAGTCAATTCTGGATAAATGGAATTTTCTATTAAAACGTCCAATAGGATTGTTCCAGAATATTTTCTTGTGCTTGTGGAATCAAAAGCGAATGAATAATGTGCTTTAGGGACTCCTGGTAGATAACTACGATGTTCATCTAATTCATATGATTTAAACTTGGAAGAATTAACCACATTCTTTAAAATATTTTCTAAAGTTTCTCTATCACTGTTACAAATAATATCAATGTCTATTGAGAACCTGTTACCCTCTTCGAGTAATAATACCAAACTGGTTCCACCTTTAAAGATAAAGTCAAGCTCATTGGCTTTAATAGATTCAAGTAGGTGAAGTGCGTAAATCATTTTCTCAAGAATAATCTTGTCAATACGTTTATGCTTTGTTTGTTTCTTGAAACTACTCAGCCATTCATCTGAAAAGCAATGTTCCTTTATCATTCAATCAGGGGAAACGCAAAGTCATTTTCATAATTTGTAAAATATTGTTTTCCATC
>JAHDGP010000235.1:4489-7314 GCA_020627525.1 Bacteroidota bacterium | reverse complement strand
AAAACAGGAGCAAATTAATTTGCTCCTGTTTTTTTTATAAATATCAATACTATTTCAATTTGATTTGCTGGCTTATATTCTGACCACCAGCTGTTTTAGCAATGACAGTATAATCACCTGGAGTTAGGTTTGAAAGATCATATTCGCAAATGTTTCCACCACAACCTTTAAAATTCGCTACCAATTTCCCATTTTCATCACGAATCGCCACTCTATTTAGTTTATCATCGGTGTTAACTATCAACACAACGTCAACCAAAACAATCGAACCTAATGGTTTAATATTTTCTTCACTAATAGAAACTGAAGTCTCCGCATCAAAAGTATTAACAAATGAGTTCGCATTAGCATTTACAGAGACAAAACCTAAACAAAAAATGAATAACGGAATAAATAAATGTTTTACTACTCCAATTTTTCCAAATAAATTCATAATAAATAATTAAAAAGTTAATTGAAAGATCTTTCGGAAATAGCCTTGTACAATGCTTTAAATAATTACAAGTCATTAATGATTATTAATGACCTATACTTACAAGATTGTGGAGAATGGAAAATGTTAGTGAAGAAATAAAAATTTAATATTTTTATTCATTTAAAAGCTGAAGTTAATTGCTCTAATAACTCAGTTATACATTACTAAAAGAAGGTGGGAAGCTTATTAATTTATATTTCGTTTTTTTTTCAAATTTTCAAAATATTATTCAATGGCGCATACTTAAAAACCACTCAATTACATAATTTTCTGTGAAACATTGAAAATTGAATTCTCTTGAATTTAAAATAATTGCAAAATCAGATAAGAGGATTTTGGGGATTTCAGATTTAATTTAAAAATGTGTCAATATTCATTAAATCCAGCATTTTCGCTTTTAAATCCAAATCTCCAACTTGCTCTAACCAAAGCATTCTCGGCATTGCGGTCGGTCTAAACTTCTATTTTGTTTTGAATCCTTCTAATGAAAAACATCGTACATAAATAATAATATTAAGTAAATACGCAATATATATTTACCTAAATACAATAAAGATGTAGATAATACACACATTACCAGCAACATAAAGTAAAAACCCTAAAATTGTGAATAAAATTTTCCAAAAGTTAAAAGCTCGTGGAACAAATCATGACATGGACTTAGAATTAGTCCAGTCTATAGAATTTCAAAATGTTTCATTCCTGTTGAGTATTATAAGTGCTGCTTTTCTGTCAGCATTTTTCTATTTCACAGGCTTAAGGGTTGCCTGTTTTGCATACGGGATTGCAATTTTGCATTTTACTATCAGTTACTTATTTTATAAAAACCTAGATTTTGAATTAGTTTCATTTATTACATCTTGTCTTATAATGTCAATAAATACATTCGTATTTACTTATTATGGGATCACTTACGGCTTTCAATACATATTGATATTTTCGATAGTCATTTCACTAATAAATACCAAAAAAGCGCAGTATAGAAAATTAATTTATCTGATAATAGTTATACTATTTTTTCTATCTTCTGCCTTTCTACTAATTTATGGACCACAATATCCACCGTTTAAACATGGCGCTTTGCTAAATTTATTTATGTTGGGAATAGCACTTGCTTTCACTTATCAGTTTTCAGAAAATTATATTGTTTTATTACAACAGTTTGAAAGTCAAAAACACACCCGGGTAAAGATATTGGAAAATCGAAATGAAGAAATAAAAAGTTTTAATCATTCCGTTGCACATGATTTAAAAGAACCGTTAAGGACTATTGCAAGCTTCTCAGGCTTATTATACAACAATGTCTCAAGTGAAAAAAAAGAGGAAAGCAAGGTTTTCAATGAGTATATCACCAAAGGTGTTGACAGAATGAGTAAATTACTGGAAGACTTAATGGCATATATTGAAACTTCCGATAAAAAAACCTTAGACACAAATGTCGACTTAAATTTGTCTGTAAACAATGCAAAAGCAAATTTATTGCAAAGAATAAAAGAACAAAATGCAAAAATAATTCTTTCAGAATTACCTATTATAAGGTCCAATCAAAGCTATTGCACTCTTCTCTTTCAAAATTTTATAAGCAATGCTATTAAGTTTGTTGAACAGGGTACAAACCCAGTTGTTGAAATTAAATCCAAACAAGTTGACGGTGGTTTTCAAATATCAATTTCTGACAATGGAATAGGAATTCCCAAAGAAAAGCAAAGTGAAATTTTCAGTGCTTTTAACCGCATTTATTCTAAAGACATATATGAAGGATCAGGATTGGGCTTGTCTCTCTGCAAAAAAATCGTTGGTTTTTGGCAGGGAAAAATTGACATAGATTCAGAATTAGGAGCAGGTACTACATTTAAAATTTTTATTCCAAATGAAGTAGTTGTAAATAAACAAGTCGCTTAGTACACTATTAAATAAAATTCTGTAAGATGTCTTTTTTGAATTCTACTGCATCACGCACTAAACTTGGCAGCACTGCTACCATGACGACGGACCGCAGCATCTGTGCGTACTTAAGTTTAACCCAATTCCAAAACAATCAAGTTAGTTTCGGAAATCTATAATCTTCTGGATCATACCCAGTAATGGTTTCAATAATTTCCCCTTCGTCGTCAGTCAGTGAAAGTAATTCACCGTATGGTCTATCTGAAGCAACCTTACTGATAAAATTCCACAATGGTCTTTCCGTTGTCCACCACTCTTTCCCAAATAGAATCATTGGAGAAACATATCTTGGAAAGTCATTTGTATTATAAGGAGCATAATGATTTTGAGTAGCATCTTGAAAAATAGCACGGCGCAAAAATAACATTTTGCAATGGTAAGCAAACTCTCTACTTCGCAAAATACT
>JAHDGP010000235.1:3675-4479 GCA_020627525.1 Bacteroidota bacterium | reverse complement strand
TGAGTAGCATCTTGAAAAATTTCCTGTGTTGTTCCAGCACTTCCCGGCGCAAAAATAACACCGTATTTTGCAATGGTAAGCAAACCATCTTCTCTAACACTGTTCGCAAAATACTTTGCAATATGCGTTGCAAATACTGCGGGCGGTTCGTGTCCATAAAGCCAAGTAGGCACTCCAATACTCATAGATTCAAACTCTTTGCCTTCTGGTATCGGATATTTTTCCATTATCTTCCAAGCACGATTTAACCAATCATCATCTGCATATTCCTTATTAGGCTCTGCTCCAGAAGGTCTTATTTTTATTTCATTCACTGCATTTATCAAATCTTCAATAGGACGACACGCAAAGTATGCTCCTAAATGTGTCGCTTCCATTGCTCCTGGACCACCGCCACTAACCATCAGAAATCCTTTTTGGGTTAATATTCTTGAGATCTTTGCAACCTTTAAATAAAATTCATCTTGCCTTTCTGTAGAATGTCCACCCATAATTGCAACAACTTTCCGTCCTTCTATCAACTCGTCCAATGCTTCAGTAATGCTGTGATCGTGCAATCTTCTCCTTAAACTTACAGCAATTGATTTGGGCATTTCCATACCTTGTGAAACATACTCTTTATATATTTTATAATCAATTGATTTTTCATACCCACCACTTTCACTTGGATCAAATCCTTCAAACAATTCTAAAGGGCTGTATAATTTTGCCCTGTGCACCTTGAATAAAAAAGCGTCGGAATCCAAAATTACCAATCCTCCCGTTTTAACAATATGTCCAGCTGTTAAATCGTGCAAATCACAT
>JAHDGP010000235.1:0-3665 GCA_020627525.1 Bacteroidota bacterium | reverse complement strand
AAACAAACAACCATTAAAGTTTAATGTTCTGATTTTTGGTTCAAATACAGTTAAATCTAAATCTTGAATTGCAGAAGGTTTGAAATCTTTGGAGTTTAGCCATTCTTCAAATTCCTCAATATTATCAATCTCTCTCATTAAAATTAATTTAAAAGTTTCAAGCTGCAAATGTAATCAATTTTGAGAGGGTATTAAAGTGTATTTCAATAGAATATTTTTTTTAGTATTTGGACAAAACTAATCGGGTATTCAGAATCATCTTTTTTTATTTACTCGATTACTATTACAAGCAATTAATATTTTCACAAAAATAAAAAAAGCGACCCTGTAAAGGGTCGCACAAAAATAAATTCTACACATACACAATAGAATGTTTTACAATCTTAATCTAATCATTACTTAAGTATCAAATCAAAATAATATCTAACAAATTTGAATTGCTTTTTCTCTTTTGTTTCGTTAAAGAGTCTCGCATCAGCACTGCTAGGTCTGCGTTTTTTTGCTTTATAAAAGGTAAAAATCTTTATAAAATTTTAGGTAATAAACTATTCTGAATTGATAAGTGATAAGACCAATTTAACAACCGTCAAAATATAATTCAAAGTTTTGATAATCAGTTTTTTTGCGAAAATTATTTATGTATGTTAATTTGATCTTACCACTTACTTATATTACTGATTATCGGTTTTAATGCGACTGCTTTCATCTTCTAAACCAGTACTGCGTCTTCTACTTTTCACATTTTTATTGCCAAAAGCATATGACAAACTAACCCTAACTCTTCTGCTGTCCCATCCACCATTTCCATACATTTCCATTGCGCCAAAGCTACTATTGCCCGACCATTGCATTGTTTTAAACAAATCGCTAACAGAAACTTTCAGCTTTGCTCTTTCATTTAAAAAACTTGTTTTTACTCCTGCATCAATACTGTACATTGCATCAGTTTTAAAGTTACCTTCCCAAATAGACGGCGATCCATACCATCCTGACAATTCGAAAGAGAAGTTACCTGGCAATTTGAAAGATTGTTGACTATAAATATTCCAGCTTTTAACTTTCACATCTACTGTTCCCTCACCTTCAAAATTAGCCAGGTTGTGTAAATAAAATCCAGTAAGACTCGTATAAGTACTCCACCATTTATTAACAGTGAACGGTGCAGCAATATTCAAACTGATATGGTCTTGAGATGCAAAATTTCTTTTAGTTAATAACATACCTCTTCCATCATCGGTTACCTTTACAATTCTGGAAATGCCGTTATTCGTTCTACTATATGCAATTGTAGTATTTATAAAATTGTTAAAAGAATGTCTTAGTTGAATGTTATTCGTATACTCAGGTTGTAACTTTTCATTTCCCATTTTATAAGTTAACTCATCGAGTTGACTTAAAAACGGATTTAAATCTTGATATTCAGGTCGATTTATTCGTCTTGTATAACTCAATTGCAAATGATTTTTTTCATTTACTGGATATGAGATACTAACAGATGGGAAAAAGTCTAAGTAAGCCCTCTCAGTTTTTGGTTCTTCTTGCTCATTAAATGTTTCTAATTCTCCTATAGACTTTGTATGTTCTAAACGCAACCCTGCCTGATAACTCAACTTTTTAATCGCACCTGAATAGTTTGAATAAAATGCAAAAACATTCTCCGTATAATTAAAGTTATTGCTTTGGTTTTCATTTAATTTGCTATTACCGTCAATTAAATTAAAGTATTTAAACTCGTTGTCTGTTTTAACATTTGCATATTTCGAACCAAGTCCCACTTTACCATTAAACAAAGGTCTTTCATAATCAATTTTAGCAGTAGCAATGTCAATTCCTGTTTTGGTATCAATTTGATAATTATTGGTAGAAAACAGCAAGCCTTTATCAAAATTGTTATAATAAGAATTAGGCAAGCTATCAGAGTCTGAATTGTTGTATTTACCATAATCTAAATCAACATTTAAATAAGTTTCTTTACCAATATCCCATTTATAGTTTAAATTAAAATTATGGTTGCTTCTATCTCCAGCTGCATTGTTTCCTGCAATTAAAACACTGTCGATAAAGCTTGAATTCATTTCCTTTATTGTTGTGTTTCCATCCGAATTATTTTTAGAGTCACTTATATTTCCGTCAATGATAAACCCTATCGTACTCTTCTCTGTTAAGAAAAAGTCTGTTCCAAATCTGTAGCTGTTTTCTATATCCTTATAAGTTGAATAATTTCTTGAATCATATGTCCGTCCATATTGATGACGTAAAAAATCATTATTATTGTAATTGGCATACTGCCCTACTCCATACCTTCCAAATACATTTACAAATTTGTTCCTATAGTTTCCACTTATTGAGCCGTCATAAGATTTCATCTGACCAATTCTAGTTCCTAGATTTACAAATACATTTGAACCAAATCGTTTGTCTTTTTTCAATCGGATGTTAATAATTCCTGCATTTCCTTCTGCATCAAATTTTGCGGATGGATTTGTAATTATCTCTATTGCATCTATTTGATCAGACTGTAAAGATTTCAAAAAAGCAGACAACTCATCACCTCGTAAGTAATTTTGTTTTCCATCTATGAATACTTTCACTCCAGATTTTCCAAGAAGGTTTATTTGATCATTATTGTCAACTACGACTCCAGGAGATTTACGCATTAAGTCCAATGCATTTTCACCTGTTGCATTTATTGTACCATCTACATTGAAAACTACCTTATCTGCCCTCATTTCAAGAATTGGTTTTAGAGCAGTAACTGTCACCTGTGCCAACTCACTATTTGCGGGTACCAGTTCAATACCATTCAAATTGAGCTCTTTGTCCTTTAAGCTTAATTTTTCTGTATCATAATTCGCAAATCCTATGTATGAAACACTTACAAAGTATTCACCATAAGGAACATTATTAATATTAAAAACCCCGTCTTCATTGGTTATTGCTCCTTTTATCATTGAACTATCTTCAACAGATTTAAGGATAACATTTGCATAAATAGCAGGTTTATTTTCTTCTTCATAAACTTTTCCAAGGATGTTGCCAATATCATTTTTACTAAATGAAGGCATACTTATGGCTATCAATAAAATTATTGTTACTATCGTTTTCATTTTTTTGTTTTTAAGAGTTATGGCTTTGTAAAAAATGCATAGGTATCCTGCAAGCTTTTTTCAAAGCAACTATTGTTAATGTGAGCATATTTGAATGTTAGAACTACATTCTAGTTTGTAAAATTGTTTTTGTGATTAATGATTTAATGTAATTAATTTTTCAGTGATTTAATATAGCTAATGCGTACAGTGATTTAATGCGTAATGTGTACAGTGATTTAAAGTGGCAATTTATTCATTTGTTTAATGTGGTAATTTATTCAGTGATTTAATGCTGTAATTTATCCAGTGATTTAATGTGGCAATATTTTCTGTGATTTAATGCTGTAATATATTTAGTAAGTTAACGTGGCAATGTTTTCTATGATTTAAAGCGGCAATGCATTCATTTGTTTAATGCGGAAATATTTTCTATGATTTAATGTGGTAATTTATTCAATAATTTAATGTGGTAATTTACTCAGTAATTTAATGTGGTAATTTTACAGTTACATATAATCGAAGTCGAAGCAGGTTGCTGAGCGAAGTCGAAGCAGGTTGCTGAGTGAAGTCGAAGCA
>JAHDGP010000234.1:5881-7321 GCA_020627525.1 Bacteroidota bacterium | reverse complement strand
ACCAAAGCCAAAAAATGAGAACAAGAAACCTGTAAATCAAAAAAATAAACCGAGTCAGGATACCAAACCACCTTCAAAACCTGAAGGAAAGCGTGAAAATAAAAACAAGAATGACGATAAAAAGTAATTTATTTTTATCATATATCGCTAAAGTCTGTATGCTATTATTGTTAACAAGTATAATTTATTCTTGTAATGATAATCGTATATTTGAATCAAATCAAAGTATTGAAAACAATCAATGGACTTACGATAATCCAATTGTTTTTGATGTTGAAATTCAAGATACTTCAGTCCGATATGATGTTTACGTAAATATCAGGCATACCAAGGAGTATGAATACAGCAATTTGTGGATGAAAATTCAAACGACTTTCCCAAATGCTGAAAAAGTCGAAACACCCGTCAATTTGCCAATGGCAGATGATGACGGTAAATGGTTCGGTTCAGGGCTTGGTTCAGTCTTAAGTACTAAATTGTTAATTCAAGAAAAAGCAATATTTCCAGAAATAGGAACATACAAACTGGAACTATTTCAAAATATGAGAGTCAATCCTGTAGAAGAAATAATGGACGTAGGATTGGAAATTGAAAAAAGTGAATAAATGAAAAGTGTTAATTTTTTTATTTCAAAGCTAATTACATTTGTTTGTATAATGATTTTGTTTTTTTCTTGTGCTGGAGAGAGTACAGCTGAAAAGAACGATGCAAAGGCAGATCAAAAGGCAGAAAGCAAAACAGTTGTAAAAGACGAAGATATAACAAATGTAAAGGTTTTACAAGAGCTTGCTGATTCAAAAAATGCCTATAGTAAGTTGAGCAAAATAGCACCGCCTACCGATTTGTTTAAAGTATTTATCCCTAAAGATTGGGTAATTCAATATGATGTTAAATCTGGTTTGATCGTGGCAACAAATCCCAAAAACAAAGGTATAGAAATGCTGCGTGTTATTTATAGAGTAGGGGGCGAAAAGGAAAATGGAATGTTCCAGAACCCCGATTTATCTTACAATGTAAAAGAGTTTGCACAAAGCCAATTAGATATGTTTGAACGTTCTAAAATAAAATTCACTATTTTAGAAAATGACAATTTCGCCAACTGCTCCGTCGGACAAGATGGCTCACTATATTATACCGTTGATGCCTATTCAGGATCTCCAAAGACCTACAATAGATTCATCATTAAGACAAACGGATTTGATGCCTGTCAGTTCTCCTACACATCCGATACAGAGTTTACACCAGACCAAGTAGAGATGTTCCAAGAAATCGCCAATTCATTGGAATATGGAGATAATATCAAGTATAAAAAGTAGATTTGATCAAAAATATTCTTCCAAGAAGGAAATAAAAATCCCGAAGAGATAACAATAGCAATCAAAATCCCGAAGGGATCATTATCCTACCGCCGCAGGCGACAAGAGATAACCTTAGCAATCA